>JAKVBA010000033.1 GCA_022447525.1 Gammaproteobacteria bacterium | reverse complement strand
ATACCGAGGGAATGACTTCCTCGAAATTGACCCCTTTTTTACGCAAATATGAGCGAGCTTTACCCGAGTACAGTGAAAACTCTGCTCCAAAAAGTTTATAAGCTTCACTCACTGCCATCTCCTCAATTGACCAACTAGACTACCTCAAATAACCCCGCAGCACCCATGCCACCACCAACACACATGGTAATTACGACGTATTTAACACCGCGTCTTTTACCCTCAATTAGGGCGTGCCCAACCATACGAGAACCGCTCATACCATAAGGGTGTCCCACCGATATAGCTCCGCCATTAACATTAAGTTTGTCGTTATCAATCCCAATGTGATCGCGACAATACAGCACTTGGACGGCAAAGGCCTCATTTAACTCCCAGAGACCGATATCATCGGTTTTTAAACCATTTGCTTTTAGTAGTTTTGGCACTGCAAAGACCGGACCAATACCCATCTCATCTGGCTTGCAGCCGGCTACCGCAATACCTCTATAGATCCCAAGGGGTTCTATATTTCGCTGCTCTGCAAGTCTAGCATCCATCAGCACTTGGGCCGAGGCCCCATCCGAAAGTTGTGACGCATTGCCCGCAGTAATCGTGCCACCCTCGATAACGGTTTTCAAACTTGCTAGACCTTCAGCCGTTGTCGCTCTGACTCCTTCATCCCGAGTCACCGTCACTTCTTGCTCTGAGGTCTGGTTGGTTTCTTTATCAAAAACTAATTTTGTGCAACTAACCGGAGTAAGCTCTTGATCGAAACGACCTGCCTCGTAGCCAGCGGCCGTTCGTTGCTGAGATTGAAGACCATAGGCATCCATTTCATCACGGGAAATACCATAACGCTCTGCCACCACTTCTGCGGTTTGTAACATCGGCATGTAAATATGCGGATGCATTGCTACCAATTCTTGGTCAATGGCTCGATGCATGTTCATCTTATCGTTCTGAACAAGACTGATGCTGTCCAACCCTCCCCCAACGGTCACGGACTGTCCATCACTGATAATTTGTTTTGCAGCGGTGGCAACAGACATCAAACCCGATGAGCACTGTCGATCAATGGTCATACCAGAGACAGTAACGGGCAAACCGGAGCGCAGTGCTATCTGCCTCGCCACATTGCCACCCGTACTCCCTTGCTGCAGGGCCGCTCCCATAATCACATCGTCTATCTCCTCTGCTTCAATACCCGCTCGTTCTATCGCCGCTGAAACCGCAGCGGCACCGAGTGTTGGTCCATTAAGGTTATTAAATCCACCTTTGTATGCCTTGCCAATAGGCGTTCTTGCGGTAGAGACGATAACGGCTTCTTTCATTTTTATTCTCCGATAAATAAGCTGATTGGGGTCCTATTTAGACTGGCTCGTCAAAAAGCCAGGCTTGGTATATTCAGGTCTTGGGTAGGCGTAAAAACCTGCTCCTGTCTTATAACCCAAATCCCCTGCATCGATACGACGTTTCAACTCATCGGCAAATGGTTTTACTTCTGGCCTCATATTCTTTGCCATGATGTGCCAGGCAGTATCAAGACCAATGAGATCCAACATTCCGAATGGCCCAGACGGTGTATGAAAATTCCCCATCCATGAGCGATCAATGTCTTCGATACTGCCAACCCCGTTGACATACATCTCTCCGGCTTTCGCCAAGATCTCACCAAACATAGCGTTGAAAATATAGCCATTGTTTTCCTTTTGGATATAGACTGGAACATGATTAATTCGTTTACCGAATTCCATCAACAAATCCACGGTTTGTTGAGAAGTAGTTGGATGAGGCATCACGTCCAATACTACTTGCGTAAAAACGTCATGAAAATGCAAGGCGCAAAAGTTTTCTGGCTCACGCACTGCACTCACTAATTGAGACGGCAACAAATACGAAGTATTAGTTGTGACAATTGTTCCACGTTCAAGTTTAGGACTTAAATCTCGGTAGAAGGCGAACTTGATATCAAGATCTTCTACAACGGATTCGCTCACCAGATCAATGCCTATCACTGCCTCATCCAAGTCATCATAGACTGCAATACTCTGCTGTGCCAACGCCACTTGCTCGGCACTCACATCACCGTCTTTTAGTAATTTCCCGGCAATATGGGCCTGCATGCTCACGGCTGTTTTTAATTGTTCGGAATTTATGTCGAACATATTTACTTGGTAACCATCCAAAGCACACCTAAGGGCTATACGCATTCCAAGCGTACCTGCGCCCGCAACCAAAATACGATTTATGTCATCTATCGACTTCATAGCCTAACCGTATGCGACTTCATTGAATTGTTGTTGGTAAAAGTCTGCATTACCAAACATCAGATTGATCATCATCAAACGTTTAACATAATGACCAACATCCAATTCGTCTGTCAAACCCATACCGCCATGCAGTTGTATAGCTTCATCACCGATAAGCTTACCGTTTTTGGCAACTAGGGTGCGTAAAGCCGACACAAGTTTACTAGCTCGCTCCGGCGAAGATTTATCGTCAGTCAATTCGCACAAAGTACCCACCAACAATGACTTGACCTGCTCGTAGGCCATGAAAGTGTCCACCATTCTATGCTGGAGAGCTTGAAAAGAACTGATTGGGACACCAAATTGTTTGCGAGTTTTGGTGTATTCAACCGTGGTGAGATTGAGTCGCTCCATAATACCGGTTGCTTCGGCTGCTAGCGCGACACTGATCGATTGCATAGCATCCATGAGTGGTCCGTATGCCTGATCTAACTCACTCACCAAAGTAGCTGGCGTGTTTTGTAAAACAACGTCACATGCCTGTTGACCATCCATTAACTCAAACGCATTACGACTCACGCCATCAGCATTGCCATCGATGACAAATAAGCTAACACCGACTTCATCATTTTGCTCACCTGAGGTCCTAGCTAGCACCAAAATTTTATCAGCCACTGCGCCACCAAGTACCACCGATTTACTTCCATTTAGAAGATAACCATCACCCTCGACAGAAGCCGACGTTGTGATGTTGCTCATATCAAAGCGCGACTGTGGTTCATAGATTGCTACTGCACCCAGAAGGCTACCGTCTATGATTTGGGGAATAAGCTCTGTTTTGATGTCCTCGTTGCTGGAAGCTGATAGCACCCCACCAAACAAGACCATGGTCGGTACCAGTGGCTCGGTCGCGAGCATTTTGCCAAACTCTTGCATGATTGCTGCCAAATCAATGATGCTACCACCATAGCCACCATACTCTTCGGCAAATGGCACAGATAACCACCCTAACTCAGCAAAGGTTGCCCAATGTGCACGACTGAAACCCTCAGGATTATCAGCGGAAACACGTCGTTGGTCAAAACTATAATTATCTTGTGACCATTTAATGATGCTATCTTTAAGCATCATCTGTTCTTCGTTAAATTCAAAGTTCATTCTTTAATACCTTTACGTTTTCTAGCTTATAGACCCAATACGGCTTTTGCGATCACGTTTCTTTGCACTTCGTTTGAGCCTCCATAAATAGTGGCTGCACGCCCATACATATACTCTTTACGTGCAGACGAGCCTTCTTTATGTAATTCATTTTGATAAGAATCTTGGCGCAGTGATGCTGAGTATGCACCAATGGTCTCCATGCGTAACTCTTGCAACGCTTGTTGGATTTCGGTGCCTTTGATCTTCAATAGAGACGCTTCAGGCCCAGGTGTGTCACCAGCACTCATCGATGCCAAAACGCGAAGATCCATATACTCGAGCGCCATCAGTTCTATTTCTATATCAGACAAGCGACTTTGAAAATAAGGATCATCAATCAGGCGGCCTTTATGGTTAGTTTGATGCTTAGCGAGTTCAATAATTTCAGCCAAGTTTCGCTTACTATTTGATACTTCGGCAATCGAAGTCCTTTCATGCGCCAATAACGCCTTAGCGTAGGTCCAGCCCTGGTTTTCTTGCCCAATCAGATTTTCAACTGGCACCCTGACGTTATCGAATACAACTTCATTCAGACTATGATGGTTGTCTATCGAATGAATTGGATTGACCTTGACACCCTCTGATTTCATATCAATTAGCAAAAAGCTAATGCCCTGTTGCTTTTTTTCGAAGTTACCAGTTCTAACCAAACAAAAAATCCAGTCAGCATATTGTGCATAGGTAGTCCATATTTTTGCGCCATTTACCACATAGTGGTCACCATCTCGCGAGGCCTTCGTCTGCAATGCGGCAAGGTCTGACCCTGAACCTGGCTCAGAATAACCCTGACACCACCAGTCTTCACTTTTTAAGATTCGTGGAAGGAATCTGGCTTTTTGCTCATCATTACCAAAGTGAATAATGACTGGTGCTACCATTTTTAAACCGAAAGGAACGACATCAGGTGCTCCGGCCTCACAACGCTCTGTTTCAAAGATAAATTTTTGTACCGGGCTCCAACCAGTACCTCCCAACTCCTTGGGCCAACCTGGTGCAATCCAGCCCTTCTCGTAAAGTTTGTGTTGCCATTCGATCGCAACACCCTTTACATCTGAGCCTTCTTGAGCTCTTGCTTTAAGGTCTGGGGTAAATTCATTGCTAAAGAATTCTCGAACTTCTCGTTGAAATTCTATGTCCGCAGCGGAAAACGCGTTATCCATTACTCACTCCAATTATACGTTAACTTGGTTTAGCAACAGTATAACCAGAACCTCCGTTCTGACACGTGAATATGGTTCAGCTCGTCAATGAAAGCTAATTAATCTCAAACTAGTGCAATTGTATTGCCTTGGTAACCTGTGATCGATCATCCGTCTGCGCTAAAAGTAACGTCTGTTGGATGCTTGTACATTATTTGTGTATGTTAGGGTTGAGACGACGAAGCTGATCCAGGCGAGTAAACGCGAGAGGCGCTTTTCAATACCTCTTCTTTACTGAGTATTGCTGTTCGCCATTTTTCCTCAACAAACAAATTCGCCTGATCGGAATAATGTCTGGAGCTTTGTGCAAGCGTAGCGCTACCAAACTGATGAAGAACATCCGCTCTTTGCTCGCCGTTTGCAGACCATTCGACGAGCGCCATCCAGGTGTCGCCATGAGTCGCGTATGGACGGCCGTCTTCGGTCTCTTCCATAGAATAAATAGCTCTCAACAAATCAGGGCCGCCGTTGACTGGCTTATCAAAATCACCTCGAATTAATCGATTTGTCTCACCCCATTTGGGATCGACCCGCCCATACACCTCTGTTAGTTTTTCAACAGCATGCTGGGCAGCTTCTCTGAGGGTTTCCGGCGAATGATCTTCAGGGTCTTGTGCTCGTAAAATATTACGTAGTATTTGTATTGGTAATGCCGTGTAGCGGTTATCTATATTAGCCTTCCTATCCCATGCTTTGATCCTATTTTGAACCTCAACCAAACTGCGATCATCCGACCAATCCTGTGCCAAAACCTTTTCTAGTATTTTATAATATTCAGACTGTTTGGAATATTCGATATCAAACTTCTGCTGCAACAACGTCTGTTTCGAAATCTTTGTGACTCCATCATTCATTTCCATGAGGCGATAAGCTCGATTAGTATTGTCCTTAGCCAACCCCATCGATTGAGGGAAATCAACCTCAACTAAGTTGTCTTCTCCATCAGTTGACACAAAAGGAGTGTTATTCGCATTAAAGATCAAACCACTCTGCGGATTCAGCAACAGCGGAACTCGCTCGAATGGAAGATATTCTTTCCAAATCAAGGAGCTGTCATTGCCCGGCAAATCATTTTTCCAATCCCATGCATCATTTCTTGCAGGGTATTGTGCATTGTGGACGAACGCGATTGTGTCGTCTTTATCAGCGTAAATATAGTTAATACTCGGCAGCGCATTCATTTCCATCGCCGAGTAAAACTCAGACCAAGATTGCGCCTTGTTTAACCGATAGTATTGTTCAAGTTGCCGAAGCTCGTTCATCCCCGCATAGCGCACCGCGATAGCTTTGTCACCATTTCGTATCACCGGCCCATGGGCACTTCGTAACACTTCTCGCTTGACTGACCACATAAATGGCCCCCATAGCTTGACTTTAAATAGGGCATGACTAACTTCGAAGTCTCTCCACTGACCGTCTAGTAAATACTGATTAGGCTGATTGGGATTGAGCTCGAGTCTATAAGTATCCACTAAATCAATGTGATTCACCGTATTAGCCCATCCTAGGCTCCGATTAAAGCCGTGTAAAATCACTGGTGTGCCCGGGAACAAGCCGCCATATATATCAAGCCCCTGCTCTGACACAAGACGTGCTTCGTACCACGCAACTGGGCCAGTCATAGGTTGATGGGAGTTAATCAACAATCGGGTCGTGGCGTCAGTTGAACGAGAGGCTCGCACAGCTATCGCATTAGAACCCAGATCATTTGTCCCTTGTCTTTGTAATTGCCAGGCTTTCGTTGTACGGTTTGGAGCCAAGGCGACTTCAACATCTCGATCCTCATTGAATAAGTCTTGGAGATGCTTATCGAAACCATAGAAGAATGGAGTTTTAAACATAAACCCGGCAATAATGTCTTTGCCCGTGAAAGGCGCCAGCCCTTGCCAGGTCGAGTTAGGGTTTTGGGAGGCATACAAATTTATCCCCGCTGCGTAGCCATCAACAAGATTCTTCACGTCATCTGGAATGTTGCCATAGTTTTTCTCCAGCATCTCCCAAATTCCCATCAACCGTACTATGTAATCTATCGGAGCTGACGCTTTACCTCGGTAGCTTGCTAGTACACCTCGTGTCGCCGCTACGGTTTCCTGAATGGTCTGAAAATCATCTTCCGCATGAGCATAGGCGAGCCCAAAAGCAACATCCGCGTCGGTCTGACCAAAAACATGAGGCACACCCCATTGGTCGCGAATGATTTCAACATCAAAACTCTCGGAACCTTTCGCCAGACTGGATGCACTTGGATTGCTATCATTCGGGTCGTAAAGATAGTAGCCGGCGCCCAGCACGAGAATTAGACTCAAAGACAGTACAATTTTTATTATCGATCTACTTTTGCGTTTCATGGCGGTAGTGTAACAACCAATTAGTGAAGCCCAAAAAGACAAATTGCAGTGATTCGCACAACTCGAATTGGTGCATGTCAAACTCTAACTTTTTAGCTAACTACGTCTGTGGAAAATGCCAGTTTAATCCCTAACAAGAATTGTTCCTATGCGTTTCGATCCTTGTGCAATTTTTAAAAACCCACCGGAATTAGCGGCATTGGTTATCGCTATTTTAGCAACTCCTTTGGTCAATAATCCGAGAGATTCACGTACTTTGGGGATCATTCCATCGGTGATTATTTGATCATCAATTAAGCGCTCAGCAATTTTGGGTGAAACCTTAGGAATTCGCGTTTCTGGTTTATCGATATTTTCGAATATACCGCCAACCTTAGTGGAAAGTATTAATAAATCCGCTCGTAAAGCGCTTGCGATAGCTGCAACAGTGGTGTCTGCATTAATGTTAAAGACTCTGCCCTGATCATCGATTCCAAGCGAAGCGATTACTGGGACCTGCTCAGCCTCCAATAATGTGTCAAGTATCTTAGTTTTGATTTTCACAACATCTCCAACCTCACCGAAATCAACCACTCCCTTCGGGCCGAGGTCCATCGGTGGACGTTTGCTGGCTTTGATCAACTGTCCGGAAGCACCGTGGCATCCGAACGCTGAAATACCCTGCCCTACTAACGCAGAGACTAAATCAACGTTTACCTCACCGCATAAGGCCTGTTTAACCACCTTCAAGTCACTTAACGATGTGATCCTCCGACCTTCAATCTTATGTGGAGTAAGTCCATGAATCTGTTGCAATACATTAAGTTGTGGCCCTCCGCCGTGTAGCACAACACAGCGCCAACCTGACTTCAAAAGATCATTAATATTGGAGGCTAACGCAAGCCTATCGCTGTCTTGTAGCACCATGTCGCCGCCGACTTTTATAACAGCAATCGGGTTCTTTCTTTGGTGCGATTCCGAATTTTTCAGGTGCATTGTCAACTCGCTATCACTAAAAACTTCTATGGCCACATCCCGGGTTGTTGTAATTGATACGCGTTTTCTTTGCCAGTCATCAAATTAAAGTTTTGTATAGCCTGACCAGCACCGCCTTTTATTAAATTATCCAAAGCAGCAATAGCACATAGGGTTCGTTTTCCCGAAACCTCATCGGTCTTGATATCAAGGCCAATTTCTATTCTAAGAGTATTTTTAACCGACACAACCTCAGGTGTCATACCCTTCGGCAATACTGAAATCAGCGGGTAGTCAGCAAAGAAGTCTTCATATTGCTGACGTAATTCATCTTCACTGATGTCATCGGGCGCATCAACTTGTGCGATCGACATCATCCCTCTAGACAAAGGCGCTGATACTGGCACAAAGTCAAGTGATACTTGCTCCCCTCCGGCAGCTCGCAGCGTCTGTAGTATTTCAGGGGTATGCTGATGATTGAATACCTTATACGCCTTTATATTATTACTCCGAATGGTATGGTGGTTGCCCGCTTGAGGATGTACACCTGAACCACTCGACCCGGTAAGGGCAACCAACCGCACGGTGTGACCACTCAGTTGTCCTTGCTTTGCCAACGGCAACAATGAGGCTGCTATACACGTTGCAAAACATCCCGGATTGGCGACATATTGAGCATTACGAATTTCATCAGCAAATAATTCAGGCATTCCATAAACAAAAGTACCTAGCCTTTCTGGACAAGGGTGATTAGGTGCATAAACACGAGTGTAATCATCTAACTCTTTCAGCCTAAAATCGCCGGACAAATCAATAATACGAACATTAGTATCGAATAAGTCCATCGCAACCTTCGCAGTTGTGATGTGCGGCATCGCTAAGAACACAATGTCAGCACCATCGACGCATTCCGTCGGAGGAATATCCTCCAGAACAAGATCACTTAATCCGTAAAAAGTGCGATGCACCTGACCGATATTTTGACCAATGTGGTCTTTACTAGACACCCGTAGAAACTCGACATCATCTCGAACCAGGAGGTTACGCATTAACTCAGCCGAGAGAAAGCCGGAACCGCCAATAATCGATACTTTGGTTTTATTCATAATACTTTAACGTTTTTACTCTATAAAAGTTGGTGCTACGACTAACATGGCACGCTGGCCACAAGGTACATTACTAATCGGGAAGACAAATCTTTCTCCGTCGATTCGCGTACGGTATTCATAACCTTCATCACTGGCTAACAGAACACCCTTCGGAAACTCGGTGAAGTTTTTGGCATCATCTTCGACATGTAGCTGAAATCTATCTGTTTTCTTTATGACTTCTTCAACAACAGCAAAAATTTTGATCGAATTTGGCTTGTTAACAAATGATTCTTTAGCAGATATCAAATCACGCAATCCATGATCGACCGCAATAAATCGAGACATATCGTTTTCGCCAAACTTTCTTACCTTGCCCAACTCTACGGTGAAAGAGTGCGCATCATATTCATTACTGGTGTAATACGAAAAGGTGCCGCTGGGCTGACTCGATAACAATACTGCTTGGATTCCACATTGTTCTAAGAAGCCAATTTGAGCAGAGGACCAATTTTGGTCCGGCAGGTAGGGGTAAACTGCGAATTTTTCAAGTTCGGAGCCCCTAATAGCCGTATGCAAATCGTAGTGTAGCCTTTGTCCGTCTGGAGCCAATACTGCAGAATAAAAATCTCCTACGATTTTCTCTAATACTTGAGCTCTTTTAGCCTCTGGACTATCGAACTTCTCATGCTTACCACTGAATAATCGATTGAGGTTATCATCAATAAATCTCTGTTGGTTTCTTGCAGCTTCTGGATTTCCGATAATAAATAAGACCTCTGTTTTTAACGACAGTGCACCGCTGTAAATATCACTTACAATGGCATCAACGATTTCCATTGGAGCCGTTTCGTTACCATGTACACCACTGGAAATGATCAATTGATTCGATGATTTTATCTCGGTCTTAGGTGAAACCCTTAGCACACCATTTTCGATCCACCGAATTTCAGTACCATCACCTAAAATGGTCAACCGCTCAGATTGGTCAAAATTGCCGCTTAGTGTAGTTTGCAAAAAACTCATCTATACGTCCCGGGTACACCAGCACCCATTTTCTAAGCCTCTCTTTGAAATTCGTAAAATGAGCCTAGATCAAATATTTGACTTAGCTCATCCAATGCAAAGAAGTTCTCCTGGGCTAATTTAGGATCTCGAAGATCATCAGGATGAATTTCATCTCGATAATGCTTATTCACCCAGCGATTAAGTTCAGCAAATAATTGATCGTCGAGAATAAACTTAGAGTTCACCGCGCCAAGTTCTGCCTGATTCAAGGCAACTCGTAAGCGTAAACAAGCTGGACCACCGCCATTTTGCATACTTTGCCTAACATCAACAAACTGCACGTGTTTTATTGGCGTGTCTTGCTCTTTCAAGTCTTGTAAATAGGCAAAAACCTCCGCATTCTCTTGACTCTCGCTCGGCAAAATCAAAGCCATACCTTGTTCATTTGGGAGCTGAATTAACTGGGAGTTAAAAAGATAGGATTTAACCGCCGCTTGCAGGGATACTTGCTCAGTGGGAACCTCAATAAAGTGCAGCTCGCCATTGTATTTTCTGCGCAATTCATCCTGCATTGATGCTTTATCGACAAACGCTTCCTCATGCATAAAAAAAGTGTTGAGATTCGAAACACTCACTACATCATTATGAAAGGCACCGGCATCAATAATTTTAGGATTCTGTTGTGCATAAACCACTCGATTCTGGTCCAAGCCGTGAAGCTGACTAATCGCTCGAGAAGCCTCATAGGTTTGGCGTGTCGGAAACTTTGCAGTAGCGTACCTATTTTCTCTAAAGGCATACCGTCCAAACACGAATAACTGTACCCCGGCGTCCGCATAGTTTTCGGCGAAACGATTATGATTAGCGGCGCCCTCGTCACCAAAATGAACTCCGGATGGTAAAGCCTGATGATGAGTAAAATAGTTTTCGTCAGAGAAAATACTTTTGAGTAAACGAGTTGTGGTCTCATGCTCGATCGAACGATGAAACATGCTCGATAGATTTGACGCGGTGAAATGAACTCGACCATCAGCGGTATCGGCACTGGGCGCAACAGTGCAAGCATTCGCAGTCCACATACTTGAAGCTGAATAGCATTGTGCTAAGAGCTCCGGTGCTTGATTGCTGGCTCGATTTATAATCTCTGCATCACTGCCACTAAAACCTAATGATCGCAATGTGGGCAGATGAGGGCGCTGTTGAGGCAACAAAACACCTTGTGCCAGACCTAACCCTCGAAGGTAGTTCATTTTTTCAAGCCCTTGTAAGGCCGCTTTTTTGGGCTGAGAAATTCGCAAGGCGTTACTTTTTGAAGCAACGTTTCCATGTGATAAACCACCATAATTGTGGCTTGGTCCGATCAGACCATCAAAGTTAACTTCTGTGCTCATTTTGACTCCGGTTCATAAATTAGGTATCTGACCGAGTCACCGAGTTCAAGATCTAGGGCTTTCAACACCGATCTTGGTAATCGAACACCACCTTTTTCCACTGAAATAGTACTCATACAACATTTGAAGCTTTCGATATTACTAGTGGCGACGTAGCCTTGGCTATCCCCCTCGTACTCAGACAGACCAATCACTTCGGCGAGCTTGCTGTCTTTAATAGACCTTATATCGTCTATCTTAGTATCGACACTAGGGGCTGCGTCAAATATGTCCACGTGCCCGTTCCAGCGAAATCCTTCGGCCTCCAACATACGCATAGCGGGTTTACCGACGACGTTACATTGCCCTATCACCGCTTGGGCATCTGCAGGCAACATATTTACGTAAATTGGCTGCTTTGGCATCAAGTCGGCAATAAATTGATTACCATTTACCGCACCATATAAATCGGCTTCGGCAAAATCCATTTCAAAAAAGTGGCTCCCTACCGCATTCCAAAAGGGTGAATTTCCATTCTTATCAAAAGAACCACGCAAGTCGGCCATAACACTTTCTGGAAAGCGATCTCTAAACTGCGCCATAAAAAGATATCTTGTTCGCGCCAGCAAAGAGCCATTACCGTTCTTACGAAAATTTTCGTCTAAGTACAAAGTTGCGACTTCTGAATATCCTTCAAAGTGATTAGATAGATTTAACGTCTCAACTGAGACTCGCTTGTCTAACTCTTTACACGATTGACTGACCTTATTTAGTTTGTAAGAGTAGAATTCATCCTTAGCGCCAAGACACGCAATGACCGCAGCTGTGCCTATAATCTGTTGACTGGTCAAATCCTCCATAACAAGAAAGTAGGTTTCATCGCTAGGGACACGGACTTCTTTTTGTACACTCCTATTTGAGTTTTTCAGTTTCTCCATCAACACAGCTCGCTCTGGAGGCAGCGTAGTCATACCCGGAAAGGCCTGCCTTGACAACTCTAAAACGCCATCAAGATCAGATTCGTGCGCTGTTCTAACAATAATCATTTATGTATTCCTCATTGAAGAACACATTCTGTCACGCTGACAGCAAAATAAGGCTTTGAAAGCAAGCAGAGGTTAACTAGATAATTCGGAGGAAGAATCCATTCTTCGAAAATTATTCAACACACAAGGTGAAAAGAAACTCGAATCAAAGCTAGTTCAGATTTTACACACGTGGTTTTCGCTGGTGATACAACGAAGCGGAAATAGCCATTACACCAGAGGGCGAGGGGTGGTTAGTTGCAGTAGCTTTAGATTAATGTCGTGTCTAAAGCTCGATCAATGACTCCAACGGATACCCTGAAAAATCTTTAGTTCTCTCCAGGATTATGAGCGTATTCATTTTGCCAATACCAATTCCACCTTTGATAAGTTCATCACTGATACGGTTGTAACGGCGCACATCCGTACACACAAACTTAAGCAGGTAATCGTATGCACCGCTTATTTTATAACTATCTGTCACCTCACCTACTTTAGAGATAGCGTCATCGAATTTTTCAAAGTCCTCGGGTGCATGATTTTCTAGCGTCACCTCTGCAAATGCCTCAACGTGGGGAGCAAGCTTTTCTAGATTAATCTCGGTGATATATCTTTTGAGAATCCCTTCTGATTCGAGGCGCTTTACTCGACTGAGGCAAGCGCTAGCCGATAAATGAACTTCTTCAGCCAGTTGCTGATTAGTTATTCGCGCATTCTTTTGAAGAATCGAGAGAATCTTTAAATCAGTCTTATTGATTTTGCTTAACTCGTTCATGACGTATCCTTTGATTTAGATTTTTGGTTTACTAGTTATGATTTTTATTCTTCAAAGTTTAACGCGTTCCGCATAAATCTTTGTAGCATTTTTGTTAAAAGAATCATATATCGATTTTACAAGTCACGCTGGTTTGGTCGAATACCTGTGCTAACTTAATAACCAAATCGCTCAACTTTCACTACAATTTCAAAGAAGTTCCATGGAGCAAAGCGCATGAATAAACCTCGTGACTTAAAACAATTAGACGCTAATAGCATCCTTCATCCATCCACCAATGCTCATGAATTTGCCAAGTCTGGCTCGCGCATAATGCAATCTGGCGAGGGTGTCTACCTGCACGATACCGACGGCAATAAACTAATAGATGCAGTCGCTGGCCTCTGGTGCGTTAATGTCGGGTATGGCCGTAAAGAATTGGCCGACGCAATGCATAATGCAGCGTGCGACATGGGGTATTATCATACCTTTACGGGCATGTCGAACATACCTCAAATTGAGTTAGCTGATCGACTTTTGGAGCTCGCACCGAACAATATGTCAAAAGTCTTTTTTGCCAGCGGAGGCTCTGATGGCAACGATAGTTTGATGAAAATTGTCTGGTACTATCATAACTTGATTGGAAAACCACAAAAAAGAAAGATAATTTCGCGCTGGCAAGCCTATCACGGGACCTCAATAGCAACGGCCAGCCTGACTGGACTGCCCTCCTTTCATAAGGACTTCAACTTACCAATTGATGGCGTTGTGCACACCGAATCTCCTGATTACTTTCGACACGCAAAAGACAACGAAACGGAACTGGAATTTTCAAAACGTAGAGCGTCTGAACTTGAGGCCCTTATATTGGAGCACGATCCAGAAACTGTCGGAGCATTTATTGCAGAGCCGGTTATGGGGGCAGGCGGAGTAATAACACCACCTGAAGGCTACTTTGCTGAAATACAGAAGGTCACAAAGAAATACGATATTCTATTTATCGCCGACGAAGTAGTATGTGGTTACGGTCGTCTAGGTAAATGGTGGGGTAGCGAAGTCTACGGTATTGAGCCCGACATGATCACAACCGCCAAGGCTCTAACGAGCGGCTACTTCCCTTTCTCAGCCTCATTCATTACCGAAGAAATTTGGGATGTCGTAAAGCAGGGTTCCGAAAAATACGGCAGCTTTGCTCATGGCTATACCTATGCAGGTCATCCAATTGGCGCTGCAGTCGCTATGGCAAATATCGATATTATTGAACAAGAAGGCTTAGTTGAGCAATCTGCTCTCAACGGTCAATATTTTCATGACCAGCTAGCGAGAGCCGTAAGTGAAAAAGCCTATGTTGGGCAAATTCGCGGGCAAGGGATGCTCGCTGCCGTACAACTTATGCAAGATAGTTCCAGTAAAACGTTTTTTCCAGCGTCAACTAAAATCGCTCCGCAAGTTACCGCTGAATGTTACAAAAACGGTCTTATCGCACGTCCACTACCGTCGGTTGACTCTGTCGCGTTTTCACCACCATTGATTGCAAGTAAGCAAGAGATCGATCAAATAGTAGATATCTTCTCGTTCTCTGTAGAGAAAATAATGGCCGCCTTATAGGTGGCCATTACCAAGTATTCAATGCTGGTAGCAAGAAGCTCAACACTCAGACCAAATTTCACTCAAGGCCTTTCTTTCATTTGGAATTTCCACCTTGGCTTGTTCTGGACTCAGCTCAGCGAGTTTACCAATGGTAAAACCCATAACCACCTCTTGACCCACTTTGTCGATGCCAAGATAGTCGGCTGCTTTATCTGCATGAATTCCACCCATTCCGTGCGTATAAAGTCCCTCCATCCTTGCTTGTAGAGTCATCGCCATCCACGCCGCTCCACAATCAAATCGTGCGTGAGCGTTGGGTTTGTCGTTGTGTTCAAAGTTCTTTTCAGCGACGAGAAAGCCAATAACACTGGTGTCTTTTGCCCAATCTTGGTTTCCTTCGACCAACAGTTCTAGAAAATCTCCAAACGTTTCGCTCGTAGACGTGTAGAAACGCCATGGTTGCGCGTTAAAACACGAAGGAGACCATCGCGCGGCATCCATTATTTTCGTCAACACACTCTGCTCGATGTTGGCTTTTTGAAATGCTCTTGGCGACCAACGCTCAATAAATAGATCGTCAATTGAATTAGGATTACGTCGTTTACTAAAGTCTAAAGGCTGCGTCATTTGATAATGTTTCTTAGTTAATAATTGGGTTGAATAACTGCATGGGTTCTCGATTTTACAGTAATTAAGCTCAGTCTTTATCGAAATAAGAAGATAAGTCAGGAATAGATCCTCAAATTGCTGAAGTCTCCTGAGCAATCAAAGGCAAAAGCAACTGCAATAGCATCGCAAACCGATCAAGCAAATTTTGTTGCGATAAACGCAATCGCAGCACCCGTATACACGCGATATATTGTGTCCGTCGAGCAAGGTCTACCAAATATGATTTTCGATCGGGGTTGTGATTTCGACCGACCCAAGGCTGCCTGATACAAAAAGCCTTGATAAACAATTTTGTCAAAAGGAAATCTCACACCAAACTTAGAAAGAAGTACGCGTAGACAAAGGTTTGGACAGTGATGACTCTAATACAGTGATGACCCTTATAATAGGTGTAGCGAGTCATAGTTTTGCTCTAACCACCCAAAACTCGACACTCTTAGCAATAAGTAAACTGCATGGAATTCAAGTTATCCATAAAACCCGGTGTTAGTAACAAAAATAATCACAGCACTATTTCTTTCTAATATTCCATTGAGCCCTTTGGGATAGACAGAGCCAGACATCAAACCAGATTTTGAGACAAATACAAGGTTAAGCCAAGCGATCTAACGGTCTGCCCTGAAAAGTTAATGTCTAGCTATTACACAATTACCGCGCTATGGATTTGCTTTATAAAATCCTCGTTTTAAACCCGACTCGATTCTGACCTCAAGCACTCTGCCTTCGAATCCGAAAGCTCTGAGTTTCGCTAAAACTGCCACGTAAAGACCTAGGTAGCCCTCGTATAATTTATCGAATATGAGAGAAGATATTTCTCCAATCGATCCTAATCGCTTAGTTTTTCGATTTCTCGGTCAGCCATAACTTTATCTTAAAACCACCCGCTGTGATTTCAGCATCACTCAGAAACCACAGTAATGTTACGCCGCTACCGAATTTAAATCTTGGCAACTGAGAAATCTCGTGCTTATTGAGACGACCACTTACGCTCGCGATCAAATCTCTATTAAGCGGTTTACCACCGTTAAAAAGAGATAGACTATCAAACTGCTCTTGTGTATCCAATTCAAGAATTTCTACGTTTAAGTCAAACTCAGCTGGAAACCTAACTAGCCATGAGCAGTCACTTAGGTTTGCATAATCGCTACCCCAACTTTTGTCTTCAATAATTTTTATTCGTTCTGAGAAATTTAATGCAACTTCTTCAAGACCTGAGCAAAACTCTGAAGCTGGATCAAATGGAAGGGCTTCGTACTCAATAAATAAACTTTCCTTTACTTTACGGCTTGCAAAAAGTTTTATGCTCACCGCCTTCACTGTGGTATCTATCGACGCAGGCAAGTCTCTTACCAGACCACTCCAAATAATCTCATTTTCACTCGGCGAGTGCACTTCATTCATCGCTTGACTATCAGCTTTATCGAGTTCTTGTCCCTCTAGCCTTTGATATATAGCTATTCTAGAGCTCCGATCCACCGCGCCTAATCTGGGTTTGAGTCGCAGACCTATCGTTTTAATCGTCGGTTCGATATCGATTCTTGATCCCTTTTTACTTTGCTTAGAGAAACTGACAACACCTTCGGGCAATGAAAAATTGGTTTTGTCAAAAGAATCAAAACCGTCCTTTGCACAATTTATTGCATTAATAGTGCTCAAACGACCCGCTCCGAGTGAACCGGGGTAATTAGGGTTATCTTTGTCAATTGAAGTGGCTGTGTTTTTTAAACACTGCTTGATTTTGCTAGACGAAATACCCGGTGAAAAATACTTCATCAACGCGACTGTTGCAGAAACACGCGCGGTCGCTGCTGATGAACCACGATCATCATCACGATCTCCCGGCAACCACCGCCCTACCTGATATGCAGGCTCATCTAGGGCTGATAAATCGACTTCCATGCCATAATTTGAACTGCTTAATTTGTTTGCCCTATTGATCCCCGCAACACCGATCACATCTTGGTTAGACGCTGGATAGCTTGGATCGGATTGAGGAAAGGAACCAGCAGCACCAACAATGACGATATCTGGGTTGTCTTTTACAACATCGAAAGCCTGCCTCGCAGCATCAGTTATCACACCACCAGACCAACTCAGATTAATAATGTCTGCCGGAAGTTTATAAGCATGTTCTAATCCCTCATACCCGTATTTGAGAAAGCCAAGCTCAGACGAATCTGATATCGCCTTGATAGGTATAATTTTAATCGGGTAGTCGTCCATATCCCCCAAAAACTGCCGAACAGTCTGAGCGATGATGAGCGCCATGTGTGAACCGTGTGAAAAGCGCCCTTGAGTACTAAAAGGCGGTACAACATCATTGTCTGAGTCAGCTACATCCCAACCAAAGTAGTCGTCGACCAAACCATTATTATCGTCATCAACTTGGTTATTTACAATTTCAGCTTGGTTGCGCCACAAAAAACCATGCAAAGGCTCAATACCTTTCATTAAACCATCGTCGACGATAACGATGTTTATAGTCCTTTCTTTTTCGATATCGTTTTTTACGCCGGACAAGGCCGGCGACAGAGTCTGAGCTGTAATCAGAGCGATAATAACCAACTTTGTAAGGCGGGTCGGAAAAGACATGATTCAGAGAGCTGAGAGAGGCGCACCCACAAATGGTAAATACGCCTCCTGGCGAGCATTGCCTAAGGGGTACCGAATTTTTGACCCAATGTAAAGGTCGGAAGACCCGGGCCAGTGCCGGGGTGTACAGGAACGCGACCTCTAAGGTCAGGAAGGGCGAATGTTGTTCTCCCGTCACCACCATATGTCGTACCCAACAATGAGAACAATGCGCTATTTGAAGATATAGCCAGCAGCTGCCCGTCACAGAGTGCCCAGTTCCTTGGAGCGAAATTAAAACCCACATAGGAGATTTGCCCGAGAAAGGGGTCAAAAGAGCGAGATGGGTAAATTCCAGACAGCGCAATCGTACAAGTTAACCCCAGTGACGGTTGATAATTATCGCCCGCTGATTGAGGTGTAACCGATATGGTTTTCTGACTTGGGTCCATAGCGTCTGTGGTAATCTCTATGCTTGACCCGGCAAGGTACGTGATACCACTAAAGACTAGATCATCCTCCGAGTCAGTACTCGAAAAAATCGTTATACCATCGGCTAGAGGTGTATCGCCCGGATCACCTTTAGCTCCTGGAGAGCCATCCTCACCCGGAGGGCCTTGAAGACCATTGTTACCATCGTTACCATCGTTACCTGGGGGGCCTTGCATGCCATTTGCGCCTGAAGCCGCAACTAATTCCCAAAAGTTAGGAGATGGAGGTAAATTTAAAAGATCTGAGGTATGAGAAACAACCGAGATATAAGTACTGCCGTCAAACTGAGCCAAATCTGAGACTTTGTAAGCTCGATCTGCTACCCAGGGTCCCGTCCAAGTGGCGATCTTATCGTCAGCTGCTAAGGGAATAACAATCACTTTATTTTGTCCATGACTTTTAAAATTGAAACAACAAAAAAGCAACAGAAAAACTAATTTCGCCAATAAGGCTGACCTTTGCCCATCTTTCATAATACAACCCTCTTTCATAGTTCACCAAAAACTGTTTGCGATACAAATATTCGTATCGCAATCTAGCAGTTCTTTTTTAACTTAACAAGGCATCAGACGGACTGTGCCCTAACTGCTCGCAGGCCAGACTGAATAAAATATAGACAAACTGAGATATTCTTAAGTTGATCATCTTTGAGGCATATGTATACGTATGCAATTAGGGGAGTGATGGCTAGATGCAACCGCAAAGTACGTTATCATGAAACATTGGTTCAATAACTAGAATAAATCATGAACAAACATAACCTGACTAGAATAATTTTTATCTCATGTGTGGCTACAATAGGCGGCTTTTTATTTGGCTTTGATAGTGGCGTTATAAATGGGACAGTAGAAGGCCTACAAACTTCTTTTATGTCTAATTCCGTGGGCACGGGCTTTTCGGTTGCATCAATGCTGATTGGTTGTGCGGTTGGTGCCTTCTTCGCAGGTTGGTTAGCTGATCATTTTGGACGAAAGCGCATGTTAGTTGTTGCAGCTGTCCTTTTCATAGTCAGTGCTTGGGGCTCTGGCATTGCGTCAGGTTCAATAGAATTCATGATTTATAGAATTCTTGGCGGATTAGCCGTCGGTGCCGCAAGTGTTATGACACCAGCTTATATTGCGGAAATTGCGCCGTCGGCAATTAGAGGTCGATTGGCAACTATCCAACAAGTTGCGATCATCTTTGGTTTGTTTCTGGCTTTTTTATCAAACTATGTAATAGCCGACATCGCCGGGGGGTCAACTCAAGAACTTTGGTGGGGCTTCCAAGCTTGGCGATGGATGTTTTGGATAGAATTAATCCCGGCAACGATTTTTCTTCTGGCACTTTTTTTGATTCCTGAAAGCCCAAGATATTTGGTTATAAAAGGAGATCATCAAGTCGCAACCAAAGTCCTTAGTTCTTTAATGGATCAAGACGGTGCACATCAAACCGTAAGCGACATAAAGCGCTCTCTGTCAAATAATGATGAGCAACCTAAATTAAGCGATCTAGTGGACCCCAGCACAGGTCGAATTAGACAAATTGTTTGGATTGGTATTGGTCTAGCGAGCTTTCAACAATTAGTGGGAATCAATGTTGTATTCTATTATGGCGCTGTTCTTTGGCAGGCGGTTGGCTTTTCTGAAGCCGATGCATTGTTAACAAATGTTATCTCAGGACTTCTTAGTATCGGTGCGGTTTTGATCGCTCTCGCGCTGATAGACAAGGTCGGGAGAAAACCGCTGCTGTTAATCGGCAGTATCGGCATGACAATAACACTTGGAACCGTGGCGTTTGCATTCAGCACTGGCGAACTCACCGACACCGGACTGCAATTGAGCGATAATATGGGTATTCTTGCGCTGGTTGCGGCGAATGCTTACGTAGCTTTCTTCAATTTTTCATGGGGGCCAGTTATGTGGGTAATGCTAGGTGAAATGTTCCCGAATCAAATTCGCGGGGCTGGTTTAGCCGTAAGCGGTTTGTGCCAATGGAGTACAAACTTCTTGATCACCATGACCTTCCCAATCTTACTAACGGCCATAGGACTGTCAATAACCTATGTCATCTATTCAACTCTCGCACTGCTGTCAGTGCTGTTTGTCATAAAGCTTGTTAAAGAAACAAAAGGTCTTTCTCTAGAGGAAATGAACTAGGCCAAAAGATCTTCGGGCCCTGGCATCGAGGCTTGGGCCCATTAACTCCCTTCTCATATATCATGGGTAGCAGTTCAAAACACTTGCATATCCTCCTATCTTGAACTAGTTTTATTGGGTGCAGTAAAGTAAATAAAAACTATAAACGGAGTAGGGTTGACGTGGAGCTAATAAAATCGCCGGGGCAGATAAGGAAATCAAGAACGAAGATTATCGTAGTTTGCCTGTTTATTTTTTCCACCATGCTTGGCGCAATCGTCACGCAGCATCTGTCAAAACGCAGTCTGGCCTGGACTTACAATGCGGCCAAAACCACCGCAGCCATCACGAATATCGCAGAACAAACCGAAGAGTATCGAAATTTCAGAGGAAGAAAGCGTTATCGAGAAATCGTTACTGTCGATTATAAGTATTCCGTCGAGACCGAAACTTATAGCCATACAAAAGAGTTTAACAATCCGCTAGACGCGGCCAAGCTAAGCCAAAACTTAAGTATTCTTTATTCACCTAGCAATCCCAACCAGCATCAATTTGAAAGTCAGGTAAGATCGGTATTAGCTAGAGATAGCTTAACCCCACAATTGATATCAGCAGCACCCTTCTCAGGAGCACTAGCCTACGCGGTGTATCTAATCTTGTCCTTATTTTGGGTTAGAGAGTCAAAAAACGTTCTACCAAAAGGGTTCTTTCGAGAGAATTGCTGGCTCGATGTGGATGATAGGTATGTTGTCGCCCTTGATAAAGGTAATTTGGTGACCTTTGATATTCATAAAAGTAAACTTTCGACCGTGCAGACTTCCTTTCAACAAAACAAGCCTATCTCGGATCTAGTCTACTTAAGCGGTCATTCTGAGATCCTAATTTTACCTCTCGATGAAATTACTAAGGTCACAAGTGACCACAATTCCGACTTGGTTTATATAGAGCATGATGATGCAGAGCATCGCTTCGAATTTTTAAACGTCAGCGTAAAAAATCATGCCCTTAAACGCATTCTGCCTTTACTGCCGTTGATCAAAAAATACAGCAAATTAGAGCGTGGGCGATTTGAGTCATCTTTGCCTGCATTGATCGGCGCACTCACACTGGTGGCTGTCGCAGGTTTTATCGGCTCGTATGTAGTGAACCTAATAGTAGGCTTACTATTGGTAACCTGGTTATTACCAACAGCTGCATCTCGCGTGCTGGACCCCCTCATCACACGAAACTGGTTTGCTAGACCGACCCGTACATAAGGGACTGAAAGACAAACTAGTTTTTATAGCGTCAGGCTTAGACCGAGCCTATCTACCCAGCCACTGTTATCGAATCTATGACTTTGAGCGGAACTTAAATTCCAGCTATAAGTGCAAGATTGTCAATACTGTGTTTTTCACCCTTACCGAGAGCACGATTAAATCTATCTAATTAGCCATAGCTGCCATAAATAGAGCTAAAGACCCGGATTTGTAAAAGCATAAACACTGGATCAATATCAAAAACGAACGAACACCATTACAACCAACGACGCCGAAAACTAAACAGACAAGAGTATGGCCAAAACGAAAGTTAGATAAAGAAAAACAACGGCTGATCTAACCAGACGATGGTTCCTTTTAGTGAGATAAAGCTCTGAATAGCTTAAACAGTAACACGTTGTTCCCCAGTAGGTTGAATTCGTATGAAAAACTGAGCATGGCGGTGCTACTCTTTTACATATGTTCTAGAGCTTACAACGCTCATCAATATTGTAACGGTTGCCTATATGCCACCGCGCTATATAACTTCACGGACGAAGTGTATGCCGACCTTGCAGGAGCAAAAGTGGGTTAGCTTCATGGACGAAGTGTATGCCGACTTTGCAGGAGCAAAAGTCGGTCCGCACTTCCATGGGCATATGCGCTCCTTGGCTCCCTGCCACCGCGCTATACCGCCCTTCCATGGGCATAAAAAAGCCGCCCCGTTTTACTGGGGCGGCGAAATAAGAGAGACTTTATAAACCCATGTAAAATTAGCCTCCCACGTCAAACTTAGCTTTCCGGTAACGAAAATTTAGCTTTAAGTTCTCTGTTCTTACTTTGAACCACTGAACGATATTATCCCCCATAACAAGTAGTGCTGGCACTAAAAATAGAGTCACAAAAAACGCCACAACTAAGGCAAAGGCCAGTGAAATAACCGTTGGTTTGAGAAAAGCCGATTGATTTGATTGCTCAAGCATTAGCGGTACAAGGCCGACAAAAGTAGTAACTGAAGTTATCAAAATAGCTCGAAATCGAGATTTACCGGCCTGTATGATCGCTTCTCGAACGCTGGCTCCTCGCGCTAGGAAAGTTTTGTAAGCATCGACCAAAACAAGGTTATCGTTTATCACAACACCGAAAGCAGCAATGACTCCGAAGGTGCTAAAAATCGAAAAAGAGGTATCAAGCAACAAATGTCCCAATACTGCACCTGCGTATGCAAACGGTAGTGCAATTAAAATTACAACAGGTTGAAAGTAACTTTTAAAAGCAACCGCTAATAAAAACAAAACTGCCACGAAAGCTATAAAGCCTAAACGCCCCATCTCTTGACCAAACTCTTGCTCGGCGACCTGCTCACCAACTGCAGCACGTGTTAGCCCAGGGTACTTTTTCTCTAACTCTGGAAAAAAATTATCGTTTAAATCATTCATAATCTCCTGCAAAACAGGTTCTTTTAGAAAGCCCTGTACACGGCCCGCTCGCAGCCCGTCCCAGTGGCGGATTTGCTTTAAACCAGGCCCGTAAGAAATATCAACTAGAGAAGTCAATGGAACCTCACGACCATCAGTGGTCCGTACGCGAAAGTGCTTTAGGCTCTCAAGCGAGTTACGGCTTTCTTTTGGGTAACGCACCATCACCCTCACGTCTTGTGTGGCTCTTGGTAGACGCTGAACTTCTTCGCCATAATAAGCCTGTCTGACCTGCTGCATCACTTGGCCAAGATTTAGCCCTACTTGCTCAGCGCCAGGTTTCAGATCAAAGCGAAGTTCTTCACTGGCGCTATCAAGGTTATTTGATACATCATAAACTGAGGAGAAAGTGCGCAATTTATCTGTAATTTCGTCAATCGCTAACTGCAACTGCTCTAAGTCGGGATGCCTTACCGAAATATCTAGATCAGGCCCGTTGTTATTCATTGAATAACCGACGTTAATATTTTTAGCTTCCGGCACATCACCAATTCGCTCGCGCAAATCTAAAGCCACATCTTTGGCCGACATGGCTCGCACCTCGTTTGGTGCCAGCTTCATAATCGCTATAACACTGTCTCTGCGCGCACGCGTATACCAGTTTTCAATGACCTTATTGGCTTCTCCCTCTTTCGCGTTTTGCTTAACATCATTAACTAACTCTTCTTGAGCAACCTGCAACTGTTTGAGTATTTCTAAAGCTCGGTCGTAGGTAGTGCCTTCGCGAAGATCAATCCAGATATCGACCTGCTCACGTTCAATTTCTGGATTAAAAGATGAACGTACGTAACCATTTCCAAGCAAACCAAATATCACCACAATAAAGAAAGCTGAGAAAATCGTAAAAGTGATTAATGGCCTGGTGATGACCTTTTCGACCATAGGCACGTATCTTGTTTCTCCGAAACGAACGATACTTTCTGCAATTCTATTTTGGAATTTAGCCAGTTTATTGTTAGGTTCTACGGGCTTCATTTTCGATAAATGAGCCGGCAAAATAAATAACGACTCAATCAAAGAAAAAGCGAGCGCTAAGATCACCACCCAAGTGATTTGCCGAGTGAATTCCGACGTAGCACCACTGACAAATAACCAGGGAAGGAACGCAATAATAGTGGTGAGCACACCGAAGATTACCGGCTTCGAAACTCGGAAAGCACCATCCGAAGCACCATTCAAGCCAACATTACCGCGCTCAACTTCAGTGTGTATTCGCTCGCCAATGATAATAGCATCGTCCACCACAATCCCAAGCACTAACAAGAACGCGAAGGTCGAGAGCATGTTCAATGAAACACCAAGCCCGGGCATAAAAACAAATGTCCCGGCGTAGGCGGTGGCCACACCCACAGCCACCCAAAACGCTACCTTTGGACGTAGAGTTAAGAAAAGGACTATAAATACTAATATCAGACCAGAGAATGCTGCCCAACCGATGGTGCTCATTCGTGAGTTGAAATCGATAGCGGCGTCCTGCCAAAGAGTCAAACTGACACCCTCAGGCAGAGTTTCTTTACGTTTCTCCATCCATTTATGAACAGATTCCGACATCTGGACTACGTCCATCACCTCACTGGACATTACCTGAATCAAGGCGGCTGGCTCTCCATTTAACGATGCCAAAATTTCATTTTCTTCGAACCCATCAATCACCTTGGCAACATCACCAACGCGGATAACGCCGCCTTCCGGTAGTTGTCTAACCACAATCTGAGAGAAGTCTACTTCACTGTCCGCAAGGTTGTTGGTTCTGAGTGTATATTCACCACCTTCGGTTCTTACGTTACCAGCAGATAGGTTCATTGATGAACCCCTAATTGCGCTAGCGACGTCGGCAAAACTCAAGCGATAGCGACGTAAAGCACTTTCGCTGACTTCGATAGAGATCTCTTCGGATCTAGTTCCAAACGTGTCTACAATAGATATACCTTCCAGTTGTGCGACCTCTCGACGCATTTCGTCCGCCAGGTGTTTTAGTGTTTTTTCACCAACATTGCCGTGAACAGCTATACGGATCATTTCTTCACGCGTAATCCACTGTCTTATTTGCGGCTGCTCAATATCGGGTGGTAGACTATTGATGGCTCTGACTCTACTGGTCACATCATCCATTACCGCGGCAAAATCCGAGGTTGTCTCAGCCTTCATAAAGACGCCGCCCCAACCTTCACCAGACTCAGAGCGAATCCAATCAAGACTTTCCAAGTCTTTCAACGACTCTTCAATCCGCGACACAACTTGAAGCTCAACATCTCGTGGGCTCGCACCCGGCCAGCTAACAACCACTTCCAAACCAGGAAACGCAATGGTTGGCATGATTTCACGCTCAAGTCGGTTATAACCCAACACACCAGCTAGGATAATCGCGGCCATTAGTAGGTTTGCAGCCACCGTATTATCAGCCCACCAGCGAATAATGCTTTTCATATCTAACTCCTATCCTAACGCTACGATTAGCTCGACTGCGCGATCAGCGCGTTACTTGATTCAGCTTCAGACATACCAGTATCGGTTTTCTCAGAGTCCAATTCCTTATCGTTGTTTGATTCATCTATACTTGGCTGAGCTACATCTTGTGATTCTTGAGGACCCTCTACTGACTCATCTATCTGCAGTTTATTTGGGACTGAGTTGGCGATTTTTTCTGATTCCTGGTCCTTTGTTAACTTAACCGACATTCCATCGTGCGCACCTGGTACTGATGAAGTGATAATTCGTTCGCCCACAGAGATCTCCGAGGAATCCTGCGCTATAATTACCTTGTCTTGTGAGGTGTATATGACTCTTACCGGTTTTAACCTCAACACGTCTTGATGATACGCATATACCTGATTTCCGTTTCTCAGCGCTGTTCGTGGTAACTCAAGACCAACTATCCTTTCGGGTGAGGCAATTTCAACATCAACAAACAGGCCAGGGATCAGCGGCACCGAAGATGCATTGTTCTCATCGAACGGCTGATCCACAACTATGGTTGCAAACAAAAGACGAGTCTGAGCATCCACGCTCGCGTCCACACTTTTGACATATCCCTGCCAATTTCTTCTTGAATCACCAAAGACAGCGGACACAGTCGCAGGAATACCTGTAGCTGTTTTATCGTCGGCCGAATAACCAAGTCGCAAACCCAACTCACTTATTTGTACGTCCGTCATCGGAATACGTACTTCCATAGCTTCGACCGCGAATACGCGACCAACGCTTGCGCCGCGAGCCATGAATTGACCTAACTCAGCCGATTTAGTCATTATGCGGCCATCAAACGGTGCACTGATTTTGGTTCTATCGTAGTTTAATTTGGCTGCGGATAGCTCTGCTCTTGCCGCAGCTAAACGTGCTTTAGCCCTGTCAATTTGAGGTTTATTCAATACTAGCGGATTAGCTTCTTCTATCGACTTGCCTTGTAGATCAACCCATTCTCTTGCACGATTTGCCGCCGTGGCTTCTTCCATTTCCAGATCAACTTGGGCAGAAGCGACACTGGCCTCAGCCGATCGAAGTGCAACCTGGTAGTCTGAATCATCTATTTGAAGCAAGGTTTCACCTGCTTTAAATTCACCGCCCTCAACAAATTTGTCTGAGACAGCAGTAACCTTGCCGGTAACCTGAGTAACTAATTCAATATTTGTTTTTGCTCTCACTTCACCTTGAAAAGTCGCGAATACGGTTTGCTCCTTGAGCTCTGCCTCCGCCGTGCGAACCACCATCGGCGGCTTTTCCTTTTCCTCTCTCTCTGCTTCTGGCTTGGCTGCACCCAAGCCCATAACTACTACAACTGCTCCAGCTATGATCGCACAGCCAACCATGAACGGTTTAAAATTAGATAGTGTCATAATCCGTACCTATTTACCTTGTGGAATCTAAAGGCGAACGCAAACAAATGCGCCATCAACTTCTATTTAATGAGTATTTGTTTTCGGTGTTTGCTAACAAATTCTCGTACTCTGACTTTTAGATGCAGGTAAATCAGATATGGATTCAAAAAAAATATTTTTTTTCTAAAAATCCAAAAACCAATCAACTCGAAACACTTCTCAGCTTGTTGCAATCGATTGCGGAATAGATACTTTAACGAAAACCTCTTTAGGAACTAAACGACAACTAGACTAGGGTCTGCCAATCAATTTCGACCTCTCCATTAGGCGTTGCGACAAAAGCAGACTCCCCGGTAATAGTGATCGACCAATCCATTGTTCTCTCCACTAATTCTGAGAGCGAAATCACACTTTCGGGATTAAAGCGCACGACCTTTACCCCATTTTTAGAGATCTTTGCCCTGCTCTGCTGCCACCACGTATCAGATTTTTGATTAAAAGAATACACAACAACCTGACTCGCTTTGCGGGCTGACTTTCTAACCCTCTCTGGATCGGGTTCACCAACGTCTATCCAAAGCTGCACCTTATCGTCGATGGTATAAACCCAAAGATCCGGTTCCTCGACATCACTCAAACCTTTGGTAAACGTCAAATCATCTTGGTAATTCAAGCAAAAGGCCAGAACTCTGGCTACCATACGCTGCAATGTTTCAGACGGATGCAGAGCAACGGTCAAATTCAAGTTGTCGTAAAGGTTGCGTTCCAGATCAGAGAGTGCAATCCTTGCTTTGTAGATAGTTGGTTTTAGTGCCACTAGAGGTCGCTCCAGTTTTTTGTACGAATAAAAAGCCGAGCAAGTGTACAACGAAAGATTTAGAAATGCGCGAGGAAACAATGCCTCTTAAAAGAACAGTCGGGGTCGGCGGCAGTAATAGTAAAACTGAATTAATGAAACTCTCAAATATGAGTAGTGACATCAAACCAATTTCAGTTGATGAATACCGTTTGAGGATCGAAAAAGCATGCAACTTGATGCAAGAACATAAAATCGCGGCTATCTACTTAAATGTAGGGACAAACCTATTGTATTTCACCGGCACCAAGTGGGGTGCTAGTGAACGAATGGTTGGCGCTTTGCTTACCTCCAACGGAGAATTGCAGTACATAGCTCCCAATTTCGAAATAAGCACTCTTAATGGTTACGTCGTAATAAACGGTAATATCAACGGATGGGAGGAACATGAGAATCCTTACGAAGTTTTCAATGACGTCCTTATCCGACTAAATATTGAAAGTTCAGTTATCGGGATTGATGAATCATGCCCATTCTTCATCAGCGAAGGGATACGCGAGGCTAGCCCACAAGCTAGTTACGTCAATGCTAAGCCTATTACGGCGGGGTGCAGGATGAGAAAATCATCCGCTGAAATACAACTTATGCAACGAGCCAAAGACATTACTCTTGAAGTGCATAAAGCGGCGGCAAGAATCCTCACAGTGGGGATAACCACTACTGAGGTCAGTGAGTTTATCCATAAAGCGCATATCAAACTGGGGGCTCCAAAGGGATCGTATTTCTGTATTGTCTTATTTGGTGAAGACACAGCCTACCCGCATGGAGTAAGTAATCCCAAAGCGCTAGAAGAAAATGACATGGTCTTAATTGACACTGGTTGCCAACTACATGGATACAACTCAGATATTACCCGTTCTTATGTGTTTGGCGTTCCCAGTGAGAGAGACAAAGAAGTATGGGATCAAGAGAAAATGAGTCAGGCGATAGGATTTAATGCCGCTAAACTAGGCGCTCCCTGTGGAAGCGTTGATGATGCCGCGCGCGGCTATCTGATATCGCAAGGTTATGGACCAGGTTATCAAACTCCGGGTTTGGCACATCGTACTGGCCATGGCATCGGCTTGGATATTCATGAATGGCCATACTTAGTTTCGTCGGATAACACCCCATTAGATGTCGGTATGTGCTTTAGTAATGAACCGATGATAAGTATCCCAGGGGAATTTGGAATTAGATTAGAAGACCACTTCTACATGACAAATCATGGACCTAAGTGGTTTACTACACCGTCGCATTCGATAGAAGATCCATTTGGCTACGAAGCATAGTAAGCCGAGAAGTAGATCATGAAATGGGAACTAAAAGAACTCGCTGAGCTAACAAGCAAAGAAACCTTTGATTACCTTAAACTTCGCCAAGATGTGTTTGTAGTAGAGCAAAATTGCCCCTACCCAGATATTGATTTCACTGACCTTGAGGCAAAACATCTAATTGCTCAGATTGACGATAATATCGTGGCATGTGCGCGAATTATTCCACCTGGTGTGACTTACGATCAGCCCTCAATAGGCCGCATAACAACGGCTTTAACTCATCGGGGGAGCGGTCTTGGGCGAGAGCTGGTAAGGCGCGCTATTGAACACACTCAAGCTTTATTCCCAAATCAAGATATTAAAATCGGTGCACAAGAGCGTTTGGAGAGTTTCTATCAGTCTTTTGGTTTTGAGACTATTTCTTCGATGTATCTAGAAGACGGCATCCCGCACATAGATATGAACTTGAATGGGCATAATTATTGAAACAACAACTAAGTAAAATGTATTAACTAACCCCATAAAACAAAAACTCATCAAGCCAGTTTATTAAAAAGGGTTTTATCATCAATATGCTAGGGCCTGAATTCTTGGCCAACTAATTGTTAACTCACAATCCGATTACACTATAAGGACAGCGTAGTTGCCTCACGATCGTTGGCACGCACAAGTGTTACCGAACTTCGCTAAAGCTTGTATAAGACCTGAATCAGATGAAAACCAGCTTTGGTTTTGACTGGCCCAATAAATTTCTTGTCTTCACTATCACTAGCGAAAACCGCTTTATCGAATGCCGGCAACATTGCTCCCTTTCTAAATTCTCCCAAATCTCCGCCTTTGTTTGCTGACGGACAACGCGAAAGCGCCTTTGCCAACTTAGCGAAATTTTCTCCTTGTTCCAGTCGGGCTTTAGCCCTGAGGGCTTCAATCTCGGTCTTGAGCAATATGTGAGAAGCGCAGGCTATTTTCGACATTTTTCTACTCAGTATTTATTGGTATTACTAAATACTTCATTCAGCCATTTACCGATATGTTGGATTTGCTCCATAGCCACTTGATGCTCCATTGGATAGATTTGCCATTTAATATCATAACCCAGACCTTTGAGTACGTTAACGCTCGCCTCTCCTAACGCGAGCGGCACAACAGGGTCGTAACTACCGTGACTCGCAAATATTGGAGTTTTAAAATTTACCCCGCTCTGCTCTTTCTCGGTATCTCCCTCGAATGGCAGGTAAGTTGAGAGTGTCAGCAAACCAGCTAATTTATGCTTGGACCTTACTCCGGTAAAATAGGTAACTGCCCCACCTTGCGAAAATCCTGCCAACACGATGTTTTTACTGGCAATACCAAATTCTAATAGCTCATCCACGATTTGATTGACCAAGGCCTGAGACTCGGCCATACCAACGGCGTCTTGTTTGTCTTCGATACTCACTCCCTTGATATCGTACCAACCGGGCATACTCATGCCACCATTGATCGTAATGGCACGTTCAGGAGCTTGCGGAAAAACGAAGAGTATTGATCTATCAGCACTCAAACCCAACTCTGGAACGATGGGTGGAAAGTCATCCGCGGTCGCTCCGAGCCCATGCAGCCATACAACGGCATGCGTTACCGGCGAAGTGCCATGCACAACCATTCTTGAACCTTTGGGGAGACTTTCTATATTGAATTCTTTCATTCTATTTTCCTGACTAACACTAACAGTTGGCATGGCCACAAGGATAAAAACAAGCGAAGCGTATGAGAGTAAATATGATGCGTTCGATCTTATCCACATCGCTATCATTCGTGCTCTCCTGATTAGATAAATTGATCGTTCGAATATCTATTAGTCTACTTTTATTGGTTTAAATACTTTAATTAACATCGGTAGCATCACTAGGTTGGCAATCAATGCTGTGACCATAGCGATACCGGTCAGCACACCAAAATACATGGTCGGTACGAAGTTCGAGAAAACCATTATCATAAAACCAGCGGTTATAACGATGGTTGTGTAGAACATCGCTTGTCCAACATTTTTTGTGGCGATATCGATGGCCGACGAATATTCAGCGCGCGCTTTTATCTCATCAGTGAATCGATGTACGAAATGAATCGAGTTATCCACCGCGATACCGACTGAGATCGCCGCAATGGTGATCGTCATCAAATCCAAAGGTATCGTAAACAATCCCATAATCCCAAGTACGACGGCTGCAGAAAACACATTTGGTACTATGGTCAACAAGGCAAGTTTCATGCTTCTAAAGAGCACAATAAACATTAAAAAGATGACCACAAACACGGTACCCAGTGTCGCTATTTGTGAGTTAAACAGCGAGTTGAGCATATTGTTATACATCACCACAAGTCCAGTGATATTTACTTGTTCATCTTCCAGACCATGCTCATTAACTAGCATCGACCGGATATCTGCAATCAATTTATTGCGATCGAGACCTCTCGTGGTTTCAAACACACGGATGTTAATATGAATCTGATTACCATCAGCAGATAAATACGGCGCAAACAAAGTTTTCTTATTGTCTTCAGATAGGGCGTTATACATGAAGCCTAAATCTATGTCATCCAGCTCTCCAGCTCCCCTTAATTGACTAAATACACTCATGGTAGTCGCTAAGGACATGACCTTGCCTGTGCCCTCAATGGCTTCCAAAGACTTTTGAATTGCCTTTATCTTATTGAGACCCTCAGTATTAAACCAATACGAGGTTGCAACTAGGTTAGGCGCCTGCACGACGATTTCAGATTCTTCGTCAAAGTCAAAATCATCGAAGTCATCAAAATCATCACCGTCCTCACTGCTGACCTCCTGATAAGTATCAAAATCATCGAAATCGTCTATGTCATAGTTCCCCGCGCCGTTAGTATTTTCAACTGATTCAAGCAAACCCTCTGCATTAGTTGGTGTTGGCGGCACCCAATCACTGGGTGGGTCCAGAATAATATCTAAGGGTGTTGTACCACCAAGTTTGGTATCGATTTCCACCATACCTTGATAAATCTCAGTTTCTGGCTTGAAATAATCAATAAACCGATTCTCGACAGTTAAATTGAGACAGCCATAGACTGCTAAGGCGCCCACCAATCCAAAAAAGGCACTCACCGCACCTCCTTTGGCATGTAATTGCTGAGCACCATTGAGAACTAGCTTTGACAAGACATCACGATTTGATTCAACCTTGGTAGGTTTCATTAACATAGCCAAAGCTGGGAATAGGGTAAATGTAGTCACGACTGCAACAGTGATTCCCAAGCACATAATCCAACCAAAGTCGATAACAGGACGAATGCCGCTTACGATCAAGGACGCAAAAGCTACAATCGTTGTAAGTGCGGTGTATATGCAAGGTATGAATTTCGATCTCACGGTCGCACTCAACAATGAGCGCTGATCTTTGTCAGGAAACTCCTTAGCAAGCTCCCTGTAACGAACGATCAAATGTATGTTCAGCGATAGAGTAATGATTAACAACAGAGATAGAAAATTTGATGAAACTACTGAAATTGGCCAATTAAGCAAGCCGAGTAGACACACCATCAAAAAACCTGTCGCCACACAATTTATCAGAGGCATGATTATCCAACCGAGTTGTCTAAACGCGATGGATAAAATTAAAACAATCACGACTAGAGCAGCTGTGCCAAAAACCACCACATCTCCCTCAATAAAACTGACAGAGTCGGCCGCGATCATCGGCACACCACCAAGGAACAATTTTGCTTTATCGCGGTGTTGATCAAGCAACTCTCTCATATTGGCTACGAGTATTGCTTGCCGTTCTCCAAATTCCTCTGCCCTTGCTTGATGCTCAAGCGTAATTTTCTCGAGCTCTTGCAGTTGCTCGGGGCTAGCGGCCTCGTTTGCGCGAAGCTCTCTTAATTCGTTTCGACGCGTCAGTAGTTGGTTTAGCAACTGATCAGATTGCACTGAAATAGCTATCGCGGTTGTGCCTAAGTCGTCACTCACTAAAAGATCTTTAAATAGCTCGCTCTCTAAAAATTCTTTTTTTACCAGCTCCCTATCGGTTCTCTCGTCAAGCAGTGTTTGCGGTGAGCTAGCGAGCTCAGCAAGCGTAACTGGCGGGCTTTGCGTCAAAGGCACATCCAAGATTGAGTTGACGCCTGCAACCATATCAACCTTGAGAATTTTCTCTCTAAGCGCTGATAAATCGTTCAGTGTCGAATCATCAAATAAATCACCTTTTGGAGAATAAGTCACGATCAGAAGGTCGGCGGCACTATATTTAGACACCACCTCACGAAAATATTTTAAAGACTGATCGTTCTCTAAGACCAATGAATCAGAGGAGGCATCAAGCCTAAAATTTGCTGCGTACTTTGATAAACCCACCAACAAAACCACAAAGGCCAGCAAAACCCATTTAGAGTGGCCAAATACTAAACGATCGTAGAAATTATTCTCTAATGATGATGACATAGACTCTTCTCAATAAGTGCCAACTCTATTACTGAAGTATTTACCAGGCACTAAAATAATAGTGTTTATAGATACGAAGGATTTAAACATAAAACGGCCCCGACTTCTGAACCAGGGCCGCTGTGTATGATCGTTTTTTGTGCTAATTGAACAAAGGTCTTTAGCAACCAAATTGTGTCAGATTAGCTGTGCAAACATTTTAAGCCAATTCAGAAACGCAACATACCGTGACTGACTAGTCAGCTTTTACGAACTCGCCCTCGACTTGGACAGTAACTTCTGCTCCAACTTTCGGGGCATATTTGCTCACACCCCATTTTGTACGATTGACAATCGCTTGGGCCGAAAAACCAACCAATGGTTTGTTATTAGCAAAGGGGTGAGCTGCTGTCGATCCGTTAAGTTTCGCCTCAAACACCAGTGGATGTGTTTGCCCTGCCATAGTCATTTCACCTTCAAAAGTAAAACTATGCCCTGTTAGTTCACTAACTTTTGTGCTGTTGAACGTAATAACTGGCGAGTCTTCGGACTTAAACCATCCTTGCGAGAGCTTCTTATCGAAGTCGTCTTCATCAGCGTGGGGGTAAGCTGTATCAATTGAGTCGATCTTTATTTCGACTGACACCGAGCTATTAGTGAAGTTTTCAGTATCCAAATTCAATTGGGAAGAAAAATCGGTAAACCTGCCGATATAGTTCGAATAGCCAAAATGGCTCACCTTCCAAAGAATACTTGCATGAGCAAGATCTAAGTCGTACTTACCACTGGGTATATCTTTAAGCAACGTTCCTTTCGCGTGTCCGGCAGCTTGGACATAGCCGCAAAGAACTGAGAGAGTTAAAACCAAGGGAACTAAAACCGCTTTGCTTATCTTCTGCACTGTCTACTCCTAACTTTTGGGTTTTTATATTGCTAACTCAGTTGAGGCTTAGCGCCTAAAATCAAGACGGTTTCTAATTGGTGATTCATTTCCAGTATTACTAAACACCGATAAACTGTTCTTGCGACAAACCGTAGCATGTATCGTCGACTTGGCCTACCAAATTAAACTGCGTCATCGCCTTGGGTAATTCATAAGTAAAGAAGAATCGACAGGCAGCGAGCTTGCCCTCATAAAACGCCACGTCTGCTTTTGCTGCACCATCGAGGCCATTGTGAGCGGCGACAGCTTGTTTGAGCCACATCCAAGCGATAACAACGTGCCCCATAGCATCTAGGAAAATAGTGGCATTTGCTAGGGCCAAGGTTGGATCTTTTTCCTGAGAGACAAGCAGAAGAGTTGTTTCGACCTTTTTCATGGCCGCACCTAAGTCTGCACAGTGCCCCTGTAGCTGAGGGATAATAGCAGCCTCAGTAATTGTTGATGTAATTTCTGCAGCCAGAGCCTGTAACGCAGCCCCACCAGCCATCCGAACTTTACGTCCCAGTATGTCCAGACCATGGATTGCATGGGTACCTTCATGGATATGGTTCAACCGATTATCTCTATATATCCTTTCAACTGGGTACTCTCTTGTATAACCATAGCCACCTAATATTTGGATAGCGTGTTTGTTTGCTTCCAAACAAAACTCCGATGGCCAAGACTTACATATCGGCGTCAAGAGCTCCAGTAGGAGTGTCACTCGATTTCTCTGTTCTTCGGATTCCGCTATTTTCTGCTCATCCAACAACTTAGCCGAGTAGTACATCAGGGCCAAGGCTCCTTCAACATTCGCTTTTTGCGACATCAACAAGCGTTTGACATCTGCGTGTTCTGAAATCATAACCATTGGCGACTCTGGATCCTTGTTGGTCAGGTGTCTTCCTTGTGGCCGATTTCTGGCGTAATCCAGTGAATATAAAAATCCGCCCAACCCCATGACAGTTGCGCCCATGCCCACGGCAATCCTCGCCTCATTCATCATATGGAACATATTAGCCAGGCCTTGATTTTCCCCGCCCACTAAATAACCGATGGTATCACCACTTTCACCAAAGTTGAGTAGGCAATTTGTTGTCCCTCTTTGCCCCATCTTATGGTTAAGACCAGCCAATGCAATATTGTTTGACTCTCCGATGGAGCCATCATCATTAACTCTTCGTTTGGGCACTAAGAATAAGGAGATCCCTTTCACGCCAGCAGGGGCGCCTGGAATCTTAGCTAGAACCATATGAATAATATTATCAGTAAGTTCATGGTCACCAGCTGAAATCCACATCTTAGTCCCGGTGATTTTGTAGCTGCCATCGTCCTGCTTCTCAGCTTTAGTACGGATGTCTGCTAACGAGGAACCAGCTTGAGGCTCAGACAAACACATGGTACCGAACCAATCACCTTCCAGCATTTTAGGAAGATACTTATCTCGGAGCGCCTGTGAGCCACAAGCGTTCAACATATTGGCAGCACCCTGAGTCAAGAAAACATAACTAGACACCGCTGGATTGGCACAAACAAACATACCATTTATGGCTTGATGAGCCATCAATGGTAGCTGCATACCACCGATCTCAGCATCATACCCGGTCATAAAAAGACCGGCCTCCCGATATGCATTCAGCGCTTCTCTAACCTCGGGAATTATCTCGACCTCACCATCAATAAACACAGGTTCATTAGCATCAAGCTTTGCTGCGAAAGGTTGAAACACATCTTCGGAAATAGACTGGGATAGGTCAAAAATGGCGTCAATGGACTCCTTATCATAGTCTGCAAAACGTTCGTTCTTTAGCAGATCATCCAGACCTAAGGTTTCGTACAATAAAAAGTCCAGATCTCGTCGATTTACAATGGTAGACATAATACGGCTGTGTTGTTTATCTAGTTCGTCTGTGAGTGTACCTGAGATCAGTTAAAACAGCGTTATACTTTTATTGAAGCGTGTTCATCAAGCAAACTGAAGATCACTAAAAGAAATTAGAAAACAGCCGTTTAGCTGACAAAGTGGGAATTAGAAAGGCATCCCTCCACCTGGGCCACCCATACCTCCAGGAGGAAATTTACCACCCATACCCGGCATACCGCCCATACCACGCATCATCTTCGCCATTTTTCCCTTTCCACCCATTTTTTTCATCATTTTTTGCATTTGATTAAACTGTTTGAGTGTCTTGTTTACGTCCTGAATTGTTGTACCGGAGCCGCTGGCTATCCGTTTTTTTCTCCCGCCTTGAATTAAGTTCGGAAACCTTCGCTCTTTTGCTGTCATTGAGTTAATGATAGCGACGCTCTTGTTCATATCACCCATCGCTGCATTCATAGCATTGTTAGGTAGTTTCATGTTACCCATACCAGGCAGCTTATCTAGCATATTTTCAATGCCACCGAGACTATTCATCTGCATGACCTGATCTCGGTAATCTTCTAAATCAAAACCTTTTCCTTTTTTGAGCTTCTTAACAAGCTTCTCAGCTTTCTTTTTATCGACCTTTTGCTCAGCCTCCTCGATAAGGGTCATAACGTCACCCATACCAAGAATTCTTGAGGCTACCCGGTCGGGGTGGAAAGCTTCTATCCCATCTATTTTTTCACCGATACCGAGAAACTTAATTGGCTTACCGGTGACTTCTCTTATGGAGAGGGCCGCTCCACCTCTGGCATCGCCGTCTGTTTTGGTTAAAACTACGCCGGTGAGAGGCAAAGCTTCATCAAAGGCCTTGGCACTTACAACAGCATCTTGACCCGTCATTGAATCAACTACAAATAGGGTCTCTACTGGATCTGCGGCTTTATGAACTAGCTTAATCTCATCCATGAGATCGCTATCAATGTGCAAACGACCGGCGGTATCTATGATAAGTACATCATAGACACCATTTTTGGCGGCTTGCTTAGCGTTCTCGACAATGGTGACAGGGTTTTGGTCTACTTCACTAGGGCACCATGTTACATCAATAGACTCAGCTAGTGTTTTCAGCTGTTGAATGGCTGCGGGACGATAGACGTCGGCACTCACCACCATCACCTTTTTTCCATCTTGCTGTTGTAGACGATTAGCTAATTTACCTACTGTTGTGGTTTTACCCGCACCTTGCAAACCGGCCACTAATATCACGGCAGGTGGAGTTTGAGCGAGATTTAGAGCGTCGTTGGCGGCCCCCATTAATTGCACAAGCTCGTCTTGCACAATTTTTATCACCATCTGCCCCGGATTTAGGCTTTTAGAAACATCAGTGCCAACGGCTTTTGCTTTGACACCTTTGATGAATGACTTAACCACAGGCAATGAAACATCTGCTTCAAGCAAGGCAATGCGTACCTCGCGCATTGCCTCGGATATATTGTCGTCCGTCAAACGCGCTTGTCCGCGTAATTTTTTAAAGGTGCCTTGTAAACGATCGCCGAGTTGTTCAAACATGCTAATCAATGCCTATGGGTACAAATAAGGTATGGTATTCTACCTGCACTGAGGTTAAATCTCATCCGTTTCCAGCTGTAAATTAATGCTACTAGCACCAGTATGTTGAACACTGTTTTAATAAGCTGCACCGTCGGCCTATATTCTCTTGCTACATTTTTGATTGCCAAGGCACTGTGCACTACCAGCACAGTACTTGATAGCAACGCGATCAATATCTCACCACGGCAAATCTCCATCGCTTTTGGCATTGGAGCCATGGCAACAGCTCTTCATCTTTGGCTGGCAATTCGCTACAGCGTGATCGATACTCAGATAGACTTTAGTCTCGGATCGATGACTATTTTAATAAGTGGTTTGTTGTGCTTAATATTCATTTTAGGCGGAATCGGGCTACCAGTTAGAAGGCTCGGTATTATTGTATTCCCAATGACCATAATATCGATCATGTTTGGCTGGTATTGGGGGGGTGAACAAAACACGATTCCGAGTTGGAGTACGGCAGCTTCCATACACATTGTAGTCTCAATCTTGGCCTACTGTTTGCTCGCGATCGCCACAATTCAAGCATTGCTCTACACTTATCAAGAGAGACAATTCAAGAGACGCGTAACGCCAGCCATGCTCGTCGCACTTCCGCCACTACAGACAATGGAACGGCTCTTGTTTAGGTTAATTGGGGCCGGGTTCATACTTTTGAGTCTGACCTTGCTAAGCGGAGCCATATTTAGCGTCGAGATTTACAATCGCCCGTTTGAGTTCAAGCATCACACAATTCTAGCCATGCTTGGCTGGATGGTGTTCGCGACACTACTATCATTACGAGTTCTAAATGGCATACGGGGCGCCCAAGCGGTTTACTGGACGATTGCAGGATTTCTATTGATACAATTAGGTTATTTCGGCACCAAATTTGTGACAGAAGTATTGGCAGTGCAGTAAACTATTGCGCCAGTTAAGCAGTAGCGCTGCGTCCATTTCCCCTTTAAAGAGTCAAGAAACAAAGGTTCAAACACCGTGCAAATTACTCGCAACCCAACTCGAGAAGTCATCGTTGGCAAAAACAAAATTGGCAACAATAACCCCATCCTTGTACAAAGCATGTGTGCCACCCGCACACAGGATATTGAAGCCACTATCGAGCAAACAAACGCCCTCCACGAACGCAATGCGGGTGTTGTCAGAATTGCCGTAGACAATAAACAAGACGCGGCCGCACTTGCCGAAATTCGCAAAGCAACAGACGCCACTTTATCTGTAGATCTACAAGAAAACTATCGCATGGCCGAGCTTGTTGCACCCCATGTTGATAAGATCCGTTACAACCCCGGCCACCTTTTCCATCATGAGAGAAAGAAGACTTGGCAAGAAAAAGTAAGCTATCTGGCGGACATAGCAGGGTCAAACGACTGCGCAATGAGAGTGGGTGTCAACTGTGGTTCTGTGGATCCGGCTAAACTTGAGAAGTATGACCCAAGAGATTCCGTATCTCCGATGTTAGACAGTGCTCTGGAGCATTGTGAGTATTTAGACTCTATCGGATTTACACGTTACGTGGTGTCGTTGAAAGACTCAGACCCACAAAAGGTAATCAGCGCTAATATTCGCTTTGCTGAGGCTCGCCCGGATGTGCCCTTACATTTAGGCGTAACCGAAGCGGGCATGCCGCCGATGGGAGTGGTTAAAACTAGAATTGCTTTTGAACAGCTCATTGGTCGAGGCATAGGAGATACTGTTCGAGTTTCCCTGACCTTACCAAATAAAATTAAAGCCGATGAAGTTGATGCTGGACATGAAATTATCGACGACATTTATGCCGGTCGAGTTCGCAGCGTGGTCGCTTTTGATCCAGATAAGTTAAACATCATCAGTTGCCCCAGTTGTTCCCGCGTTGAAAATGAGGCATTCATTGAACTTGCACAAGACGTAAAGGAAATGACCACTTATGCTGAAGAGCATAAAATCACAATTGCGGTTATGGGCTGCAGAGTCAACGGTCCAGGAGAAACCGATGATGCAGATTTGGGTCTTTGGTGTGGCCCAAAGCAAGTTAACTTAAAACGTCAGGGTGAAAAGCTCGGGGCCTTTGGTTACGACACAATTTTGGATAAACTTAAAGTAGAATTGGACGCTCTGATAAAAGAAAAACAGCAGAAAGCATAAAACCCTAAAAAGATACATTTCGTCATGCGCATTTCTAAAATAACAGCCTCAGCACTCGCTCTACTGACACTAGCTGGGCTGGTAATAAGAATCTATTTGCACCAAGAGTCTGGCAAATCTCTTTTGGAGGCATTTTCTTTTCTGTATCAGTTCTTCACAATCTGGAGTAACACCTTAGTGTTTATTGTATTTGCGCTGTTCGCCTGCGGGCGCGCACCTCATAGGTTAGTTATTTTGATGTCTACCGTCGCTATTATGGGTGTGGGTATTATTTTTCACACACTTTTAAGTTCCCCGGCGAACCAACAGGGCTTAGATTTACTGGCAAACTTGATCACTCATACCTTTATACCAATCCTAACTTTCCTTTGGTGGGCTGGGTTTCAAAGCCAACACTATTTCGCGTGGCAGGATGCCATAGCTGGCATCTTCTTCCCCGCAATCTACTGTGTTTATGCTTTAGTAAGAGCGGAATATTCTGGGTTTTACCCCTACCCATTTATCGACCTCGAAAAGCTCGGCGCTGCCGGCCTGATAAAGAGCATTTTTATCATTAGCCTAGCCTTTCTGATCTTAGGACTATGTTTAGTCACAATCAGCAAGCTTCGAAATCGCTAGTTAGAAAAATTAGCCAACCTGTAAGCCGGGTTCTGTCTAGGACAGTCATTCATCTAGGACGTACATCACTGCACGCCTCAAGCAACCTACCCGTGTTCAGCGCGGGCCACGCCTTGTAGCTAAGCTGAAATTCAGACTAACTAAAGAACACCTATTTGGTTTTGCTCCGAGTGGGGTTTACCATGCCACTGATGTTGCCATCAGCGCGGTGCGCTCTTACCGCACCCTTTCACCCTTACTTAACCTTATCAACTAAAAAACTCAGATCGATAACCAGCTGGCAGCAACCTTCTAATTACGCGATCGTGAGCTTCCGTTACCAATAAAGAAAAGCGGTCTACTCTCTGTTGCACTGGCCGTCGGCTTACACCGCCCAGACGTTATCTGGCACCCTGCCCTGCGGAGCCCGGACTTTCCTCTCCTCTAATTTTTTCAAACAAAGAGCAGCGACTGTCCAGTTGACTGGCACGGAGAATACTCTTTCCAGCTAATCGGAGCAAGAAGAGATAAAATTAAAAGCTAATTTCTAGCCGCACTAATTGCCTCAGACAAGGAAGCAAAACCACCCTGGTTTACCTTAGATAGTAACCCATTAACAATGTTCTTAATCATAGACGGCCCTTCATAAATAAATTGACTATAGATTTGTAAGTAGTCAGCTCCCGCTACTAGTTTTTCCCAAGCATCATCGGCTGTTTTTATACCACCCACCCCAATTATTTGTACTTCACCGTTCAAGTGGCGATAAAACTCTCTGATGCATTTCGTTGACATTTCTTTAACTGGCGCCCCACTTAATCCACCTGCCTGGTGTTTTTGAGTACTTTTAAGTGATTCTGGTCGTTCTATTGTTGTGTTAGTGGCAATTAATGCATCAAACTTGTGCGAAATGACCAATTCAGCAATAGTCTCAATCTCATCTTCCGCTAAATCGGGAGCGACCTTCAGCGCAATTGGTACATAGTAGCCGTGCACCTTTTCACACTTGAGCTGAGCTTGCTTTATATCCAGCAAGAGGTTGTCGAGGAAATTAGCGTTCTGCAGATCACGCAATGACTTGGTGTTTGGCGAAGAAATATTTGCAGTAATGTAGTCTGCTTGCGAGTAGACCCTTTGAAGTGCATTCACATAGTCGGATGCAGCCCTCTCAATTGGTGTGTCAGCATTTTTACCCACATTAATTCCTGCGACTCCAGTTCTATCGTCTTTGGTAATATTTGCAAGAAAAGCGTCGACTCCCCCTGAATTAAAACCCATCCTATTGATTATTGCTTGATCTTCTACAAGACGAAACATACGCGGCTTTTCGTTTCCAGGCTGAGGCTTCGGGGTTACTGTACCCATTTCAACACCACTAAAGCCTAATGCAGATAAAGCTGGGAATGCCCTTGCATCCTTATCAAGCCCTGCAGCTAAACCCACTGGGTGACGAAAATTAATACCCATACAAGTCACAGGCAAATCCGGCACCCCGGCTCCAGTCGCTCGTTCGAGTTGTTTAGTGGCAAACCTGGATTTCGAAACAGTCGAGAGGCTATTAAGAGCTATGTCATGGGCCGCTTCGGGATCCAATGAAAAAAGGGCTGGTCTGGCTAGAGAATACAACATAAATCGGGCTTTTATCGAAGGTCTATTCCCGCCGAAGTCTACCAGACCATTAAAGAAAAAGCGTGAGACAGCGACACAAAAACAACTACGCAACCTCATTTTGCAGGTACCATGAAGCTGCATAAAGCCCCTGGGCCGCAAGTAACTGGGCATGAGTACCTTGTTCCGCAATCTTACCATTATCTAAAACTAAGATTAGATCGGCATCAACAACAGTCGAGAGACGATGGGCTATAACCAGGCTGGTATAGTCGCCGCGCACTCGGTCCATGGCCTCGAGAATATTTTTTTCCGCCCGACTGTCGAGCGACGAGGTTGCTTCATCAAATACCATTATTTTAGGATTTTTGAGAACAGCTCTGGCTATCGCCACCCTTTGCTTTTCTCCACCAGAGAGCTTTAAACCTCTTTCCCCAACTTGGGTGAGCTCTTTATCAGGCAAACTGAGTATAAACTCCTCCAAATACGCCATTCGAATAGCCTGCCATACGCGCTCTTCACTCGCGTCTACGTCACCGTATTGTATGTTCTCAAAGATACTAGAGTTAAAAAGTACGGTGTCTTGTGGCACAACGCTGATCGATTTTCGTAAACTCTGCTGCGTCACTTGTTTAATATCTTGATCGTCGATCAAGATACTACCAGCAGTTAAATCATAGAATCTCAACAGGGTTTTTAGAATCGTTGACTTTCCTGAACCACTGCCCCCAACTATGGCAATCTTTTGCTTAGGCAAGACCGAAAAATTAATGCTTTTAAGTATTTCTCTACTTTCATCGTAACAAAATTGCACATTGTTAAACTCGATCCTTCCATCGCTCACATTGAGTTCTCGCGCACCAGGGATATCCTCCACCGCGGGGTGAATTTTGAGTAAGGCAAACATGGCATCGATATTGGCCATCGAACCCTTCATTTCGCGATAAACAAATCCAAGAAAATTTAATGGAATAAAAATTTGCATCATTAGGGCATTAATCAGCACAAACTCACCAATAGTCATCTGGCCACCCTCGACATTGTAAGCAGCGAGCAACATTGCACTAGTCAAGGCAGCAGCGATAATCAGACTTTGACCCGCATTAAGACCGAACAAGGTCAATCTATTGCGTCGTCTGGCTCGCTCCCACTGAGCTAAGTCCTCATCGTACCTAGCAGCTTCATAGGCTTCATTATTAAAGTACTTTACTGTTTCAAAGTTGAGCAAACTATCCACTGAACGGGTACTTGATTTACTCTCGGCTTTGTTCATCTCACGAATCGTTGCCGTCCGCCACTCTGTGGCTACTACAGAAAAGCTAACGTATGCAATTACTGAGATAAGTACAATAAACGCAAACCATGGGGAATATTGAGCAAACAGAATGCCGACAATCATGCCAATTTCAATAAATGTGGGCACGATATTGAAAACCATGAATCTCATCAAAAAACTAATTCCATTGACTCCCCTTTCGATGTCTCTCGAGACACCACCAGTTCGACGATTCAAATGGTAAGCAATATCTAATGAGTGTAGATGCTTGAACACTTTATGGCCGATTCGGCGCATCGCGCGCTCAGTAACCCGCCCGAAGAGAGTGTCCCTGAGTTCACCAAACAAAACATTGGCAAATCTCACTACACCGTAGGCTACCAGCAAAGCGATAGGAACCACCACCACAGAGCTTGAATTCAACTGATCAACCGCATCCTTTAAGATGAAGGGCAACCCTACGCTGGCCACTTTAGCTCCAATCAAACAAAGTAGAGCAAGAAGAATTCGTCCTTTAAATTCAGTCATATAGGGTATTAGCTGCTTTAAAGCAGCCCAATTCATACCCTCTGGTGGAACTAGTCCATCTTCTTCCACACCATTTGCACTGCTTCGTTTACCACCAAACCCACGCATCGTTTATCTTACCTTTACGCTTAATCGCCCTGAGTAGAGTTGCTGTATTCTTACAGCGTAGCTGTGAGGTTTCTGAGTAGAGCCTCACGATGGCGATAGGGCACGTGTCGATTAAAATTAAAAACAAATTGAAAGCTTCTGTCGCCCTTACTGATGTACCCAGCAAAACTTCTCACTCCGTTTAATGTACCAGTTTTAGCTCTAATTGAAGCTCCACGGTTCGAATAATCTTTAAATAAGTAATTCACCTGCTGAAGACTTGTCAGAAGATCGTTGATCTGAACGGCGCTGAGTCTATTTTGCCGTGACAATCCTGCACCCTCTAAAACACTAAAATCATCCCATCCAAACGTGTCCACAAGATTCTTTCGAATGAGCGTTTGTGAAGCCCGAAAGCTCGCACCCGGTTTCTCATTGTTGTCAATAGCATCCTCTGGATCTCTAATACCCCGAGCACCGCTGACACTTAAAAAAAGTTGATTTGCGATAAAATTATTCGAATACTCCATCATTCCGCGGATATTAGTTGCCATGTTGCGCGAGTTTTTATGTACATAGAAACTATCAAGTTGATCGGGCACTTTCACACCCGTCAGAACCGTGGTTTTATCCAATCCTAGTTTGAGCATCAACAATTCACCAAAGTGAGAAGCAGCATTAGAGGAGTCTACTAAATTTACTCTCTCGGCGTCACCATCCTCCACAAGCCTAGTTCTTTTAGCAACCCTACTCGCGGTAGGCGTCAATGGAGTTTGCGGCTCTGCGCTGACTATTTGTTTGTCTACGAATGCCAGCATGGTGGTATTAAAATTTGCGCTGACGGCGTTTAATGGAGCGTTATAAGGGTCAACCACTTTGGATCGACCAGGCACCCCAACATCTTTGAAATAGGTAGAATCTATGGCTATCTGTCTAATGCCCTTTAAGTCAAACTCTGTTAAATTCTTGGCGATCTCCTCTAATTCTTCAGACACCAGAAATGGATCTCCAAAGCCCTTCACCCAGAGCGTATTTTCGTCGCGATAGAAATTGGTTTCAAACCTATAATCTTTGCCCCAGATATCCAGAGCAACATGAGTGGTTACTAACTTTGATAATGAGGCTGGGATGAGTAATTTTTCGCTTTGCCATTCAAATCGCGTGACTTGCTGGCCATTTGGCAAGATCTCTACGACTAAAATTGAATCACTCTTCGTAAGCCTATTTTCTGCAAAAGTTGATTTGAGATCTGAGGCCATGACCTGCATTTGTGAGACCATCCATAGAGCTATAAAGCTCGTGACAATCGAGCCGCTCAATACCCGTTTAGCATGACCGTAGCACCTACAAAGAGACATCTTTTAACTTCTGCGCATATTTATAGGCCTCATTCTTACGAACCCCTGTAATTTTGGCAGCCAGAGTGGCTGCTTGTTTAACTGGCAATTCTTCAACTAAAACCTTGAGCAGACTCTCTAAATTCACTGAAACCTCTTCAGACTCAGAAACCTCAGTCTGACCAGCTAACATGAGGACAAATTCTCCACGGGTTTGATTGTCGTCAGTCAAGAGCGTCTCCAGTACCTCATCCGCCAGACCACCTATCACTGTTTCGAACTTTTTTGTTAATTCTCTTGCAATGACTATCTGTCGATCGCCACCAAGCGTTTCGATAACACTTCTGATCGTCGAAACAATTCGATGGGAGGACTCTAATAAAACAATGGTTCTTTTTTCATTCTGATATTGCTTTAGAAACTCAGTGCGAGCAGCTGACCTGGACGGCAGAAAGCCCTCGTAAATAAATCGATCTGTGGGCAACCCCGCCACTGAAAGAGCGGCAATGATAGAACTTGGTCCGGGAACCACCTGAACGGTTAATCCGCTCATCCTCAATGATCTCACCACCGCAAAGCCAGGGTCACTGATCAAAGGAGTGCCAGCATCACTAATTAGTGCCAGGGATTGTCCCTTTCGAAGCTCTGATTCAATCCAATGAATTTGTTCCAGTTCGTTGTGCTCATGACAGGATCTCAAGCGATTGTTAATTCCATAGTGATTTAGCAATCGTTTACTATGTCGGGTATCCTCACACAGGATACAATCAACTTGTTTGAGTACATCACGGGCCCTATCAGACATATCGGCAAGATTACCAATCGGAGTTGCGACCACAAATAAGGTACCGACCTTATTTTTCTGTTCAGCTTTGCTAACTTGGTTACTCACTCGGTATACTCCTAATAAGACTTAGACAATTCGGGTTAGCGATCTAATAATAATCAGACCATATCTACCCGAAACGCGCTCAGAATAATCGGATTAAAGAAAAAATGCATCTTCTATTACAAGCCTGTCAATCTTCAGCGTCCTTTAGAATACCCATTAGATTATGGCTCGGAATTACTTTGACTACTTTATTAACCGCTTGCGCCAATAATCCATATAGCCCTGTTCCGACTATGGGCTCCAATACAGCAAATCAAGAGCAAACTCAGGAATCATTAGATGCACCATTAGTTCTGAACGAGCCGAAGCTTGATAGCGAGTCATACGAGTACAACGAAACCCAAGCTGAGCAAGCAGCAAGAGCACAACACTTTCAAGAGCAGGCTGCTCAGCAAGAGAGTGATGAAGCTAAAACCGAAGCAATATTAAGCGCTGCGGAACATTACATACAAGCTAACAGATCTCAACAGGCCAGGGAGCTTCTTGATCTTATGGGCCAACCATTAACCCGTGCTGATCACTACGATACAACGCTCATTGTCTATGCTTACGATGACTATGCTCAAGGCTACTACCAACAAGCATTAACAACACTAGCTCCTCTAATCTATACTGCAATTGATACTAACTCTAACCTCATCGAACCAACTGACGAGGACACATCATCAGCTACAGATAGTTCAACAGATCAAGAAGATCGTAATTACATCGAGCCAAAGGCGTTGGATGAAGAACTTATCCAGCTGTCAGCTCAGGAAATAGATGCACTGCTGCTTGCGTCACTATGTCACCAAGCTTTAGGCAACAGCGAAAGTGCAATATCCACGTTGATTCGAAGAGAAAGTGGCTTATCTGGAACAGCTAAAGCTGAGACTACTCGCTACATTTGGCAAGTCATCAATATGATCCCTTTGTCGAAGCGAGAAATACTCACCGTAAATGCGAGGGACTCCAAAGTCCGCAATAGAATTCAACAGAGTCTCATCGGCAAAATTGGTGAAGTGCAAAATACTCCCCCGCAATTCAACCAATGGCGTGACGATTTGCAAAATGACGATTTTAGGCTGCTCACTAAGGGGGAATGGAGCGCAACCTCACCGCAGTCAATTTACGTTCTACTGCCCCTGACGTCACGCTACCAAAAGGCAGCTAATGCGGTTAAATCAGGTATAGAGCGTGAGCATATCTCTAATACCTCCATATTTAGACCCGACCTGCGCTTCTACGATATTGGCGACAACCCGCTACAGATTGGCCAATACTATGCAGCAGCAATTAATGCAGGCGCCGATTATATTATTGGCCCAATAGGCAAAAACTATAGTAATGAAATAAACGGTTACCTTAGTTTCTATGGTAACCAGAGTAATGACTCTGCCCAACTTCTGATGATGGGTGGCGATAAGCCGCTCACCACCGGAGCTCAGCGATTATCGATGAGCCCTGAAGCCGAGGGACAAAGAGTCGCCGAAAAAGCTTGGCGCGACGGTCACTTGAGCGCCGGCGTTTTGTGGCACTCTTCACAAACCAGCGAAAGAGTTCTGAAAGGGTTTACACAAAGATGGTTGGCATTGGGTGGCAAGCTCAACAGCACAATCGAATACTCACCACAACAATACGATCATAGCAATCAACTAAAACAGCTGTTCGGCGTTCATGCGAGTGAGAGACGACATCGCCAGCTAAGCTCTAGTCTTGGCTTCACTCCAAAGTTTTCACCATACCAGCGAGGTGACTTAGACTTCGTGCTTCTGCTCGCAAATGCTGAGGTGGGGCGAGTTATTCGTCCTCAAATTAATTTCTATACCAACGCTCAAATATCAGTGTATGGCACCTCTTCTCTTTACAATGGCATCGTTGACGAAATCAACAATATGGACTTAGATGGTACCGTTTTTCCGGTAATGCCCTGGGTCGTTCGCTCTAGCAACTTATCTCCCTACGCTGGCCAGTTAAACATGCTCTACGCTATGGGCATGGACTCTTATCGCATTGCTGGTAATTTTGGGAAGTTCCAAAGCGATTCTCGCTATGCCATCGAGGGAAATACTGGCACAATAAGCCTGACAGCGTCTGGGGAGTTAACTCATCAGCCTCTATGGGCGAAATTTACTCAGGGAAAATTAGAAATCGTGGAGAATCCCGGCATGGATCTCACCCCATTAGAGAACGACCAAGAAAGTACTGAGGGGAGTATTAGCGACGACGCCAAGCATTTTCAAAGCAAGGGAAGCTATAATGACCAAAACTGGGATACTAGGGAATCGCGCCGAAAAATTGGCAGCTAGATACTTAAGCACTCAAGGTGTAAAAATAATCGAACGAAACTATCGGTGCAAACTGGGTGAAATAGACCTAATTGGTTTAGATGGGGATTGTTTAGTTTTCATTGAGGTCCGATACAGAAAACACTGTGATTTTGGGACGCCGGCCGACACTGTAGACATCAACAAGCAGGTTAAATTAAAGAAAGCAGCGAAGCATTATTTACTCAAGCAAAGAGCTTTCCAATATCCTGCTCGCTTTGACGTTATTGGACTGAGCGGAAGTTTGTTTAATGCCAGATTGGAGTGGATAAAAAACGCAATTGATTAAATTTAGTCGAGCAATATCAACACTCTAGCTTAATCGAAAAAATAGCCACATTGATCAACAGCCTTAATCATGAAGCACGTCATTTTGGGACCATATGTGTGAATTATTAGACAGATTTATTGCTATTGTGATGCTTATTGGAACAGAATTAGGGATCACTGTTTAAGAAATTGGGCGATTTAACTTACTCTTTTTATAACTCGAAGGAAAATCAGCGACTCTAAGCCAAAACATTACTCTTACAGCATAACAATGATTAGATACAACCCAACAGTCTAATCACTCGTAGGTTAAAAAGGTCACACCTACTTAACGAGCTATAGTCAAATAATAAGAATTGTTGATCTCATAAACACCAATATCACAAGAATAAATCTAAACAATACAATCAGCCAACTGCCCATGACTTCCACAAAACTGATTCTGCAAAAAGCCTGTATTCTGGTACTAGCCATCTCGACCTTAAGCGGTTGTGCCACAGCACTAGTAGCCGGCGTGGCCATTACCACAGTAGATATTATCCACGATCGCAGAAGTATTGGGGAATACATCGACGACGGCGGCATCGAATTTGCAGCAAAAAATGTCGCCAATTCCAATAAGAAATACAGAAAAGGCGTACACCTTAAAACACAGTCATGGAATGGAATCCTTCTCTTGACGGGTGAAATAGAATCAATCGAGCTTAAACGTGAACTTCTGCCAAAATTGAGCCAAATTCGAGGGGTCAGACAAATAGTAGACGAGACTACCATCAACTCAAAGAGTCGATTTAATAACATAGCCAACGACGCTTGGATTTCAAGCAAAGTCAAAAGTCGGCTGATTTTAAAAACCGGTTTAGACGCCAATAGAGTTAAAGTTGTTACTACCCAGGGTAGTGTTTACCTGATGGGGATAGTCACGCACGAAGAAGCCGACAAAGCTACCGAGCACGCCAGCTCGATTCGAGGCGTCAAAAGAGTTGTGAGGGTATTTGAATACAAAGCAAAAAGCGAACAATAAGAGACTAAAAGAATGCTAGACCATCGTTTGAAGATTATCGCCCCCGACGCTGATAATAAAACCATACTATCGCACGTAAGCCAATTACCTCGCCCATTAGTGTTTACCAATGGATGTTTCGATATTCTTCACAGAGGGCACGTCACTTATCTAGAACAAGCCCGCAATCTTGGTGCATCGTTAATCGTTGCGGCTAATACAGATGCTTCCGTCAAACGACTAGGTAAAGGCAATGATCGACCGATTAACAATCTGGAAGACAGAATGGCTGTTTTAGCCTCTCTTCATTGTGTAGACGCCGTAATTAGTTTTGACGAAGATACTCCGTTAAATACCATAAAACTAACCTGTCCTGACCATTTAGTGAAAGGTGGCGACTGGCAAATTAGCGAGATTGTTGGTGCTGATTTTGTTACGCAAACTGGCGGCGAGGTTCACTCTATCGAATTTAAGTTTGAGCGCTCCACGACCACTTTGATATCCAAAATACGCAAATAGGCTATAACTGTCGAATTTTAATTGTAATTAACTCCCGCCTTGTGTCGACAGGACTGGGGTACTCGATTTCTGCTTAGCCAAGCGAGCCTGCTCGCTAAAATAGTGATAGATAAACTGGCGTGCAACGTAGGCGCTTCTCACATACCATTTTTCTTTATTTACAATAAGTGAGGCATAGGCTACTTTTCGCCCATTTTTCTGAGCATAACCTACAAACCAGTCGTGTCTTCCTTTTGGAGAATAGCCGGTAAGAGATCCAGTTTTACCGCCGATTTCCATGCCACTATAGATTTTGTAGCGGTGTATACCTTGAAAAGATTTTTTTGCCGAACCTGACCTTGTAGTCGCTCGCATGAGTGCTCTCATATCTTTAGCAGAGGTTGCTTTTATTACCTGTTGTTTATCTGCAACTTGTTGTTTCTGATATAGGGTCGCACCGTCTCTTGCTGTAACACTCTCTACCATATAAGGAGTAACCATCTTGCCATCATTTGCAATGATCGCAGCTAACTGGGCTGCATGTATCGGGCTTAATGTTATTTTCTTAGTGTAACCAGAGGCAGCCTCAGCTATGAGCCATTTGTCATTTAAATTGAGGTCCAGACGACTCTCAGGAAGATGAAAATCGCTGTGCAATGGGGTATCAAACCCAAATTTCGTAGCATATTGACTTAAATTGTCTTTACCCACCTTAAAAATACCAATTTGCCCAAACACCGGATTTATCGACTTAGCAAATGATTCCACTAAAGTCGGTTTACGAGTCCATTTGTTATCTTTATGCCTAAGCACCTGGCTTTTATATAAGGAAGTGCTTTTTCCGTTAAAAGGAAAAACGCTATTCATTTTAATCACTCCGCTATCAAGGCCCGCGGCCGCAGTGATCATTTTAAAAACTGACGCTGCCGGATAATCAGCCCGCATTACTAAATTATCCCACTGCTCTTCAGATTTCACGAAGCTGCTTAGGTTAATTATCGCACCTGTCTCTACGTCAAGTGCTACAAAACACGCATAATCCGGCTGATATTGCAGATAAACTTCAGCGAGTTTATTGTGTACGTGCCGATCAAACGTATAGTCGACATACCCAGATACTTTTTTCTTGTCAGAGCCAATAAAGTTGAGTTTGTTAGGAAATCGGTTTTGAATCGCATGCGGAGTAAGGGCAGCAGCTACCTGTTTTTTATTTAGCGGCAAAGAATAATTGATCGCTGAGGGCTCTCTTAGCGCTGAGGGCTCTCTTAGCGCTGAGGGCTCTTTTACCGCTGAGGGCTCTTTTACCGCTGAGGGCTCTTTTACCGCTGAGGGCTCTCGTACCGCTGAGGGCTCTCGTACCGCTGAGGGCTCTCGTACCACCGAAGGCTCTTTACCGTGTCTGGCTATTTTTTCAGCAAAAGAGGCTTGGTTTATGACTAACAAAAGAGGGACTAATCCCAACCTTGTATACTTGGGTAAAGTTCTACCAATCACTCTTATACCTATTGATGACTTGGAAAAAACTGCTTGAGCTCGTCCATGGCTTGTTGATAGACCGACCTTTTGAAGTCAACTATATTATTGATAGCATGATTCGTATCTACCCATCTCCAATCGGCAAATTCAGGTTGTTCTGGACCAGCTTGTAAGTTTACTGCCGAATCATCATCAACTAACTCAAGTAAAAACCAAATCTGTTTCTGGCCTTTGAAGCCAACTCTTTTACGTGGACCTAGGGGGGTACGACGCCGTTGATTTCTGAGCAGACTTGGGGGCAAATCGTAGTGGAGCCACTGCTTAGTATGAGCGACCAACTTAACCTGATTACTGCACAGCCCAGTTTCTTCTTGAAGCTCTCTGTACATGGCCTCGACAAGACCTTCGTTTCGACTAACGCCACCTTGCGGAAACTGCCATCCATCATCATTTATCCTTCTCGCCCAAAACACTTCTCCTTTCGCATTGCAGATAATTATTCCCACGTTAGGGCGATATCCATCATTTGCAAAAATCGGTTCAAAACTCATCATTGGTCGAGAAATACAGCTCAATCCTGTCACGTATTTGCATTATAATCAGATCCACTAAGTTTTTGTATTAGTTTCCCGTAAGGCCTCAGTTATTCCCGCACTGGGTTTTTCACCTCCCGAAGCCTTCACGGTACTTTTCAGCAAGCACATTAACCCATAATTTTTTCGAACTCTGAGGCGCTTATTTATGGCATTGGCTTTATTTGATTTGGATAATACTTTGCTAAACGGTGACAGTGATCACGGGTGGGGCATGTATTTAGCGAAAATCGGCGCTGTAGACCCAGTTGAACAAAAACAAAAACAAGACTTTTTTTACCAGCAGTACCTTGATGGCAAATTGAACATCGAAGAGTTTTGTGAATATCAGTTTCAAATTCTAGCGAATACTCCGCTTGAACAACTAATTGAATGGCATAACGGGTTTATGGAGTCGGTCATCAAACCGATGATCGAGACCGGGAAAGCAAGCTTACTGGAAAAACACCGAGAAGCTGGTGATGAAATTCTTATCATCACTGCTACCAACGATTTTGTCACTGAGCCGATAGCTAAGCGATTAAATGTTGACACCATATTAGCAACAACAGCGGAATTTGATGGCTCACGTTTCACAGGTAAACTAGCTGGCATACCCTGCTTTCAGAGTGGGAAAATAAAACGATTACAGCAATGGCTTGAAAACCAAGGGCGCGAGCTCAACGAGGATACTCTCGCTGATAGCTACTTTTACAGTGATTCAATTAACGATCTGCCACTGCTACAAATTGTTGCAACCCCTGTGGCGGTAACACCCGATGACAGACTGCGTAAACACGCGGTAGATCACAATTGGGATATCATAGATTGAGTAAATAAATACAACCCTGATACAGATTAATTATGAGCATTGAAATTGGCGACAAGATTCCAGACCTCGTGGTAGCAACCACAAAAAACCAGACGCTATCTTTGAGAAAGGATTTGAAGGGCAAGAAGCTTGTTCTATACTTTTACCCCAAAGACAACACACCCGGTTGTACCACACAAGGGCAAAATTTCAGGGATCTATACGCAGATTTTGCGACTGCCAATACGGAAATCTTGGGTTGCTCCAGAGAAAGTATTCGATCACACAGTAACTTCATCAACAAACACGAGTTTAACTTCGACTTAATATCTGACCCAGATGAAATTCTCTGCAAAGCGATGGACGTGATCAAAGAAAAAAATATGTATGGTAAAAAATATATGGGTATCGAAAGAAGCACCTTTATTTTCGATGAACAAGGATTGCTTACTCATGAAATGCGAAAGGTCAAAGTCAAAGGGCATGTTGAAGAGGTCTTGATGCTAGTGAAAAGCCAGTGAACCAGATTTTTTAAGCTCTATCTCTGCATGCGAGCTATCTGATGTGTAAGCAATTAACCACATCGCCACTCGCGTGCAGCCCAAGTGGCTTTTGTTGCGTAAGCCAGAGTCAACTCAAAAGAGGAGTTAGTTCAAAAGAAGGCTGAGATCAGGTTTTGATCCTGTCAACTGAGTACAGTTAACGATCTATTCCAGCCTCATCAACATCAACTACCTCTGTTTCCAGCAGAGCGACATCGATCCATTGTTTTAATGGTGGACTCGCTAACATCGATTTCATATAGTTACGAGCTGCATCTGAAAGATTAGGCTGATACGTTGCAAACCGCATCACGACCGGCGCAAACATACAATCACTGATACCGAACTCACCCAAGAGACGTAAATCACCGTTACTATTTTCACGCGCATATTTACTCCAGATCTGGTCGATTCTTGCTATATCTTCTAGGCAATGATTACTTGCTTTAACAACCCTCGAAGC
>JAKVBA010000032.1 GCA_022447525.1 Gammaproteobacteria bacterium | reverse complement strand
GGAATAAACATCACCATGTTCGACTTCAATAATACCCCACTAAACCCAGAACAAATCCGCGTACTTGGTTGTTTGATGGAGAAGCATTTGGCTACTCCGAGTAACTATCCATTAACGCCTAATTCATTGACCTTGGCATGTAACCAAAAGTCTAATAGGCATCCGGTGATGCAGATGGATGAGGGTAAGGTGGTTAATGTTGCCACTCAGCTTAATCAGTTGGAGTTGGTGAGTATTCAGCGCGGTGAGCGGATTGATAAGTTCTCGCATCGGGCGCCGGGTGCGTTTGAGATCACTCGTGAGGAGCAAGGGGTGTTGTCTATTTTGATGTTGCGTGAGCCGTTGACCTTGTCTGATATTAAAGCGCGTACTGAGAAGACGGTTGGCTTTGAGTCGCTTTCTGCTGTGAAAGAGGTGGTTGACTCCATGATTTCAAGAAGCCCAGCCTTGTTGGTTGAGTTGCCGTTGTTTACTGGTCAACGAGAGGAGCGGTACACGCATTTGCTTGCTGGACAACCAGACTTGAGTGACGTTAGTTTTAAACCAAGTAAATCATCTAGCCCTAGTGCTGTGAGCGGTTCAGCTGCGGCAAAATTAGAAGAGCTGGAGCAGCGCATCGCTAGGCTTGAGAAAGCCTTGGATATGCAGTGGCAAGCGGATGAGAGTTTAGAGGAAGGTTCTTCATAGATAGTGTAAATAAGCCGATCACTACAAATGCGGAGCAACCTTTGTTTGCTCCGCGGGTGTTGTGATTCAATTTTTGTTTGAGTTTTGCGTTTTGAGTTTTAGTTTTGACCAACTTTTGGGTTCTTTAATGCATTTGGCATGGCTCGCTTATGCTCGGTTGCTTTTTCAAATCGCTGAATGTATTCGGGGTGTTCGGTGCCCATTACTCGATCCCAGAAGGTGAAGTAGAAGGCGTAGTTGCCATTGCTTTTTTCGTGGTGCAGGTCGTGGTGGGTCACGGTGGCGAATATACCTAGAATAGGGTGTTGCGCCCAGCCGCGAGGGAACAGTTCGTAGCCGCAGTGCGCCATGGCGTTGCGAATTATCTGTATTAGCATGGCGACCAAAAACGCGGTGTGGTGCATGGGTACGAGTATGAAAAACACAGGTACGAATATGTACACCAGCACGGCTTCAGGCGGCGCAAACGAATACGCGGTGAACGGCGTTGGGTTGTGTGAGCGATGGTGTGTGCGGTGGAAAAATTTATAGAAGCGTGGCATGTGCATAAAGCGGTGCGTCCAATAAAAGTAGGTGTCTAGGCCAAAGCTCCACAGCACCACGGAGAACACCAAATAAGCCCATCCGTATTCAGACACGTCCGAGTAAATCTTGAATATCGAACCACCGTAAAAAGTCTCCATAATTTGATTAGTCACGCTAAAGCAAAAGGTGAACACGAGGATGGTGATCAACGAATTTCTTATTTCGCGAATCATTTGTTTGTTCCTTAACTTAGCGGGTAAAGGTTTGCGAATGCGGCGATTCTCTAGAACACCGCTAAGCAGTACCCAAGTCAGTAGCCAGATACCCACCGCGCCGATTACGTATCGAGTGGCCTCGGTTTTAAAGTCTTGCGGGAAGTGATTAATAAAGTTGCTAAATACGCCAATAATAAAGTCCATGATTACCCTCAGTAGTGGTGAGTGCTAAATGCTGATGGGCTCACTTTAGTTTGTTGGCGATAATCTCTCTGCTTGATATTGAAAAATGATGCTCGATTTTAAAATTGAACAGCTTTATTCAGTTTTGCACAGTGTTATTGTTCGCTCTGTCTAGAAATTCGCTGCGAAAATCAGTGGGCGTGACACCTTCGCTGGCTTTAAACGCGCGGTTAAACGGCGCTAAGGATGAAAAACCGGCTTCCATTGCCAGAGTGAGCACCGGCACTCGTGCTTTTTCTGGGTCCGAGAGTGATTGTTTTACCTGCGCTATTCGGTACTGATTTAAAAAACTAGCAAAGTTGCGATAGCCCATGGATTGGTTGATCAGTTTACGTAGCTGATGCGATGGTATGCCGACAAGCTCGGCCAAGTCGCCAATGGCGAATCCGTGCTGTGTGTAAGCTCGGTCGGTTTCCATCACCGACACCAATTTTTCGTAGGCTGGTTTATCGCGTTCATCAATGCGACTCGGTTCTGGCGGGATGGGTTTGTTGGAGTCAAAGATAATAACTTCTGGGTGCAGGCGGGTAAGCCACAGTAATGCCCATAAGGCCAGTATGAACGTAAAGATGTAAGTCACCCATATGGTTTGATCTTGGTACATACCAACCCATTCTGCGGTGCGCTCAGCCAGGTTAGACACCACTACCACCATGGCGACGGCGACAATAAACCAAATACGTATACGCCTACGATGTTCAACCAAATCTTCTTTATGCCCGGTGATGGCTTTGTAGCAAAGGTGAAGCATGAGTGCGAGAGATAGACCCGAAAACACCACCACCGCTTTATCGCCCAAAATGTTGTGAAAGCCCCAGTTATATGTGCGCAGAGTAATCGCAGTAAGCGCGTAAATGCCGGCAATAACCCACTCACGCAAACCCAGCTTAAAATCGTCATCGAAAAGCGCTAAGCCCAACCACCAAACAAAAATGGTAGTTAAACAGTCAAATAAGCGCATGGGAATCCTAACAGGCCCCGTGATGGCGATGGCTGGCGAGCCCGTGGTCATTAAGATAAAGCACAGTGCTACGATTAAAGGCAGACTAAATCGCAACGCGCGCGTACCGCGGCCATCTCGATACATCAATAGGCCTATGCCAAGCATTAAGCCTACCGCACTGAACTTTATAAATCCTTCAAAAAACAACATGACCCGATCTTAGCAGATACGACTTAAATCGATACCAGCTAATTTGCCATCTTGTAAGCGAGCAAACTGTTATCTCTGCCCGAACTCAGGGTGTTTTATGGGCGCTGGGCTCATTATTTAAAATGGTGTGCGGTTCGGTGCGGCGATTGCTGCTGGATATTAGGTGCAGTGTTCTTCAATATAGATGCTTGCCTTTGTCATCTATTGCTATTGCTGGCTTATTGTAGGGGGTGCCTCTAACTTCGGCGCCACTTTTTACTATGGCCGTCGAGCTGAGCCTTATGTCTATTAGTCTGGTGGTGTCCAGTGGTCAGCCAGATATCAGCTACCCCAGCTTTAAAGACATCGCCTAATGTACGAAATGGTCGCCTCTACCGAATTATAGTCAAACGAAATTTGGTGCAAGCGCTGACCCACTTTCAAAACCAAACTTGGAAAGCTGCGCGCACCTAACTTAAAGGTTAGTGTCAGTTGATCGTCAAATAATTGATTTGTGGTCTTTGAATTTAACTGTTTTGCAAACTGGGTTTGGTTTAAGCCGATGCGTTGGGCGACCTCAATTAGGGTTGAATCATCCGATGGATTCTCGGCTTGCAGATAGTAAGCTTGTTGTATGCCTAATATCATGTCTTTTTCTTTACGCGGGTCCATCCGTTTTGCGGTAATCACCGCTCTGCATGCGGGATAGGTTGAGCGTCTTGGCTCACATTTTTCCCAAAAGTCATAATTAAATTCGGTGCCGGGGATGTGCTCCTGAATACGTCGCCAGTAGTTGGGAATTGCGCTTCGTAGTGCCGCTGGCATGGGATCGTTAGAATCCGGAGCAAGACCGCCAAGCAAGTATTCAACCCTTAAGTTGTGATCGCGGCTGAGTCGGGTTTCGACCTGGCTCCATGTTTTGTGAAAACCCCAGCACCAACTGCACATTGGGTCGTGAACGTAATAAAGTATCGCTTGGTCATTAGTGTCCATTGGCAGGGATCATGGTCTGATCAGTTTGGTTTATCGGGATATCCGCTGGCAGCCTGTCTATTTATTCATTTTTTAGAATGTGGGCATTGAGTTTTTCAAATATTCCAATTGAGCTTTTCAGGGTCATACTGTTTACACACCCAATGAGTTTAACCTGTCAGACTGTTTATGCGAGGTAAATATGAACACGATCAAGATCCTTATTTCAAGTCTGGGGCGCAAGCAAGATAGCTCCTCAGTGCACTCGGATACAAAGAAAATATCGTGCAACTACAAAGACAACTACTACGGCGATCAACGATGCCATTGGGTAGCGAAAAGTTGTGACCAAGGCTAAATGCCGAACGCATATTAAATTCACGTTCGGCATTGCCTACGATAGAGCCTGTGGGTTTAGAATGAATAGGCTAGCCCGACCGTATTTACTTCAACGTCGAAATTATCGTGACGCAATTGCAGAGAGACGTTACGAGTGATGTCGTAATTGATTGACGCGCCGAAGTAGGTATCGGACGTTGATTCAAGTTCGAAGCTGGCGATGCCAAAGCCGTCGTCGATCGCTACGTCGATACTGGCTTCGTATAGGCCGACTCTGCCTGTCAGACTTAAACGTTCACTTAATGGTAAGGTGCCAGCGAGTGCGCCATAAACCACGTTAGTGGATATTTCGACTGTTTCCAGTGGTGGTGGGAACCCAAATGGCAAATCGATAATCGGCGATACGGTGACAAAGCTGCTGTCGCCAAGATTTAGATACCCACCTTCTACCCCAATGTGGTTGGTGAAGTAATAGCTAGCATTGATCCCAAAGGTCAATTCATCGTCGCCAGTTAAGCAGTTTGCGGCGGCAAAAAAGTCCTGTGAATTAAAGCCTAAGTCATCGCAGGCTCGGTTGGCGAGTTCAATCAAATTTGACTCACCCGCCATCACGCCAATATTAAAGCCCTTTGCGTGCGCTGGCGCATAGTTTGTGGCTGCGATTAATACTATGAGCGATGCAATTAATTTTGTTTTCATTTCTCTTCTCCTTTTTTAAGCAGTTGACTGCGTTATTGCAGGCTTAGGAGAATAGTAATTTCCGTAAACTGAACAGAGCCTGAATTTGATTTGTACTGACCAAACAAAACTCAGCGGTTTAGTAAAGTTGCCTTAATCGATGTGCCTCTTCTACCACTATGGCATGTCTGCGAGCCAAGGCCTGTTCGTCTTTGTCGTAGCCTCCGCCGATGACTGTGGCTACCGGTATTGCGTTTTGCATGGCTGTTTCCAGCACAAAAGCATCGCGTGCCCTGATTCCATCTAGGCTAATGTTTATCAAGCCAAGAGGGTCGTGTTCATAAACATCCACTCCTGCATCATAAATTATTAGGTCTGGTTGACTGAGTTCGAGTGCTTGCTCCAAGGTCGTGCGAACAGTATCAAGATATTCTTGATCGCCAATTCCTTTAGCGACACCTACGTCTATGTCACTGGTTGCTTTGCGGTGTGGAAAGTTTTTTTCGCAATGTATCGAACAGGTAAAAATATTCGGTTCTTGTTGTAATATGTTGGCAGTGCCATCACCCTGATGTACATCGCAATCAAAAATCAAAATGCGTTTTGCTATGCCCAGTCGCTCTGCGTTGAGGGCGGCTACAGCCATATCATTAAAAATACAATAGCCAGAAGCGAAGTCTCGAAAAGCATGGTGTGTGCCACCAGCGAGGTGGCATGCAATTCCGTGTCGCAGAGCAAGAGACACCGTTAACATGGTGCCATTTGGTGAAATCAGGCTGCGCTTCACTAGTCCCTTGGACCAAGGTAAGCCCATTCGTCGGATTTCTTTATCGCTGAGTTGGCCTTCGATGAAACTGTTAACGTAAGATTCATCGTGCGCCAAGGTCAAAGCTTCAAGTTTGATTCGACCTGGCCGATACACATTGTCATCTCGTAGTATATTTTGTGCTGTAAGGTGCTCAACCAAGTGAGCAAATTTTTGCATCGGAAAGCGATGTCGATCCGGAAATGGATAGCTGTAAAACGGATTGGTTACCAGTGGTAAGAGCGGCATCGTTTTGTTGGCGGCATGTATGCTGGGGTCAATGATGAATTTGGCTATTCAGGTGTAGTCAGGCGAATAGAAGTATATCTGTCTCAACATGAAATATTGGCCTTGAGCTACGTGAGTTATGGTTAAAACACCAATTTTTACGTCAATACAGCTATAGTAGGTGAGCGATGAGGACTGCTAAATGTCTGGGTTTAGGGCAATGAAACTGTTTAAAGCCACTCTTTTAAAAATACCGCTAGGGCAACGAGAGTTCACCCTTACCTTTGGCTGGTTTGTATTAGTCATAACACTGTTGCCGGTTCTCTTGAAATTAGGTGTCTGGCAATTAGAGCGTGCAGCTCAACGGCAGAAGGCCAGAGACGACTTGCAGCTAGTAATGACGCAAGCGCCAGTGGCGTTGGATCAAGCCTCTCTGGGCGTCAAAGAAACCATGGTGCGTGTTACCGTTGCTGGTGAGCTGGATTGGTCAAAACAGTTTTTACTGGACAACCAAGTGCATAACACAATGCCCGGTTATGAGGTTTTAGTGCCTTTAAACTACGCGCCCAATAAGGCGGTATTAGTAAGCCGCGGTTGGTTGCCCGAGACGCCAGGTAAAAAGCCAGACCTTTCACCGCCCTCCGGTGTTGCTGCTAAACAAGAGGTCCAAGGTTTAGCGGTTATTCCAAAAGCTCGCCTATCAGACTATCAGCGGAATATTGTAAGGCAGTCTAAAGACTATAAAGAACTCAATCCTAAACCGGAGTTGGCTGATTGGCCAGTGCTTATTCAGGAGGAGGATTTTGCTGCGCTGTCGTCTCTTTTACAAACGCGTCTGTTACCTCGGGTTATTCAACCACAAAGCGATTTGGCCTTCGGCTACCGACGAGTGTGGCAGCCGAGTTTACGTGGCCCCGCGGTTAACTATGGTTACGCTGCTCAATGGTTTGGCATGGCCTTACTGTTGCTAGGCATGATGGTTTGGCTTAATACCCGCCACCAAGATCAGGTCGCGACAGCACAGTGAGTGGTTTTGTTAGTTTTGTTGCCACCCGCGGTCGGTCATCAAGTAGGTAGCGAAACTGGCTAACCAGTGTGAGCCAGAGTAATGTTCGGCCGATACTGCTGCGACGCCTGTGTCGGCGTGTATTTTTGCCGCCGCAACCAAGGCTGATTCTCTGGGGTCGTCTTTGGGTAGCGCTCGGGCAATGTTATATAGATTCCATGCGCGAGACGAGTTTACGCCATCAAGGTGTACTAGCTTTCCATCGCTTGGATCTTCGACGATGCCGGGTGCTAACCAATCACCAGAGCCATCAGTTGGAATGGACGGCATAAAGTCACTGAGCCATTCGCTAAACTCTTGTGCAGTTAGAATACGGCGCATTAAGTCGGCCTCCATCAGGCATGGCGACAGAAAGTCCTCACCGCTGGGTTCATACGCAAGTGGGCAATTGATGTCATGGCGATGAAATGCGATCGATCTTTCGATGACCAGTCTCTGCATGTCTTGATCATTAGCTGCTCGTGCCCAATCGAGCATTAAACCAAATGCGAAAGCACTTTGATTGTGGGTGCCTAGGCGAATCGGGTAAACCAGTTTAGGTAGCCATGCTTTCAGGCTGTCAGCAATATCTTGCTCCAGCGGTGTTAGTGTTGCTAGCCATTTTTTTGCTTGAGGATGATCCCATTGACGCAGTTCGGTGGTTAGTTGTAAATACCACGCTAATCCATAGGGGCGCTCCCAAGATCCTCGCGCTGGGCGAGCAAAGTTTGCAACTTCTCCTGCTAAGTTTTCTTCTGTGAAATTCTCATTCAACTTCTTAAATGCCTCTGCTCTCCAATCAGCGTCTTGTGGGCCTACTCGCAACAATCTAATCAATAACCAATGGCCGTGAACTGCGCTATGCCAATCAAAACAGCCATAAAACGTGGGAAAGATTTTTGCTGGTCGTCCAATCGCCTCGGCCGTGTCTGTCGTGCGCGAAATTTTGTTCGGAAATTCTTGTTGCACACAAGCCAAGGCAAGGGCAGAAAACCGGTTTGCTAACTCTGGTGTGATTGCACCGGGGTATTCTAGTCTTTCTACGCGATCTGGTTTTTCCGCAAAAACCTGTAAGCTAAATAGAAAGCCAGCAAGTAGCGCAAGGGAGATTAGAGTATTTTTAACATTCAGCATTATTAAGAGCCCTTCGGTTCATTGCGTTTTTAATATACGCCACACTCTAGCAAGAATTGGTTTGGGTGCCAAAGTGACTGCGATCAGTTACATGGTCAGCTAGAGAGAGAGGTGAGAAATTTTCTTAAGCGGGCGCCCTTCATTGCCGAGCGGCGAGGTTCAAGAATGCAAATTAGGGGTTATTACACAAACAAAAATAGAATCTTGTGTGATCGTAATGTCGGGAGAAAGGTCAGATGCATGACATCACTTGCCGTGGGGACACTGCGACTCTACTTGCCATGATTGTCACCCTTAATAAAACTTTGGTATCGGCATCGGCATCGGCCTCGGCATTATTAGTCGTGGTAGTCCTATTCAGAATTAGCGCCCAAATTTGTGAGCACAACAAGGAGGCCACAATCGAGTTTTAATTAAATCTGAACAGCTTTAACTGGCCCTACAGATCTGATTCAGACGTTAAGCTTGTGGGACGTTTTGACAAAACACCAACTCACTACTGCTAGTCTCTGGACTATGAATATTTATTTTAGATTACTGGCAGTGCTGCTGTTGGTGTTAATGTCGGGGTGTGCGACTCGCGCACCAATGGCGACAGTTGAATCGGTTGACTTAAAGCGTTTTGCTGGGGACTGGTACGTTATCGCCAATATCCCAACGTTTATTGAGCGCGAAGCTTACAATGCTATTGAATCCTATTCATTGGATGAGCATGGCAATGTGCCGACCACATTTATGTTCAATAAAGGCAGTTTTGATGGGCCACTGAAAACCTACAGGCCCAAAGGTTTCATCAAAAATACCGACACCAATGCACTGTGGGGAATGCAATTTATTTGGCCAATAAAGGCAGACTATCGGATTGTGTATTTGAGCGAGGATTACCAACAAACCATCATTGCGCGCAAGGCCCGAGACTACGTTTGGATTATGGCTCGCGAACCGCAAATCAGTGAACAAGCACTAAAACTAATGATGGATAAAGTCGAGTCGATAGGGTACGACGTAAGTAAACTGCGCATGGTACCGCAGCAGCCTTTAGACCAGCGCAATAGAAACTAAGTCGCGTTTAATTGCTATGATAGCTTCATGTAAAACTCTTTGAGAACTTCAACAATGGTTAGAAATCGTTTACTAATAATTTTTGTGCTCACGTTAGTTTTTTCAGCTTTGACGCACGCCGGCAGTATAAGGCTCTCGCAACCTGTGCAGACGGATCAAGCTTCAGAAACTTTCGGAGAGCCTATTGAAAGACTGCCAAGAATTATCTCACTTGCGACTATTCTCGAAGATCCGACCTCCTACATTGGTGAGACATTAGCTCTTAGGGTCGAGGTGAATAAGGTATGCCAAATGAAAGGCTGTTTCTTTATCGCGCAGCAGGCTGGAAAGACGATTCGGGTGTCGTTTAAAGATTATGGCTTTTTTGTGCCGACCGATATTGGTGGACGACAAGTTACCCTGCTGGGTGAGTTGATCGAAGTGGATGTCAGTGCCGCGCAAGCCAAACATTTTTCCAAAGACTTGGGCGATTCGGGTGAGGTCAAACAAGGCAAGCAGTATGAAATCGTGGCTACCTCAGTTCGCATCCCAAGGGTGATAAGTAGTGGTGGGTAGTCTAGTGGATTGAAAAATGAGGGCGATATTTAAATTAATATCTGCCCCATTTCTTCCCCCCGGATATTCTGTGTTTTAGCTATTTTGCTGTTTAGCAACAGCAGCTTTTCTCACAGCATTTACATGTTTTTTCTTTGCAACAGTCAGCTTTTTTACAATCACATTTACATTCTTGCTCGCTCATTTTTACGGTCTCCAACAAACGGTTATTCAATATTAGTTTCAATTCGATCAGCGAGTTCACGGAGTTCTTTAGCAACGCGAGAACGGTCTAGGCTGTAGGTGCGCTCTCTGCCTTTTTTCTCTTGCTTTAACACACCAGCTTGGACCAGTGTTTTTAAATGCCTTGATACCACTGATGCGTCTACGCTGCAGCAATCGCAAAGGCACATCGCGTTTTGTGGTGACTGACAATCGCAAAGTCTGTACACCAAAGATAGTCGATTAAATTCTCCAAGGGCTTTGAGAAAATCAGCTGTGTCTTGAACTTGGATATCGCTCATAAACTTATATTTGCATATTTGTGCAAATGTGTCAAATTGGTTTTTTGGTTAAAAATGAGGTTAAAAAAAGAGATTGATTGTGCAGAGTGCCTTGATTAGTGCTTGCTAAATTTAAGAGCGATTAAGCCAATAAACGCAGGCAGTGCTTGGGTGAAAATAATGCTAGGTTTTGCTGTAAGTCCGCCAAATAACCCGGCAATTATCACACAGCTCAAGAAGAATATTTTGACGTCCAATCGAGATGCGATGAGGCCCCAAAAGAGGCCAGCGGCAAGGAAACCATTGTATAAACCTTGATTCATGGCTAGTACTGCTGAGGCTTGGGCTACTTCAGGTGTCATTGCAAAAATTTTATGACCTACTGGATGATTCCAATAGAACATTTCTAAAATCAGAATTCCAACGTGAAATATTGCAACTATGGCAATAATAATATTCGCGAGTGTTTTCATGGCATTATTTTCTTATTTTGTCTTACAGCTCGATATTGATATTTGTTTACTCGACTTTAAGCTTTGATGTTCCCGCGTCAACTATAAATTTTGGACCTCCAGATGCTCGGTATGCTTTGGTTTTGACGCCTGCGATATAGTGAAAATAGCTTTGTGCTTGTTTCTGTCTTAACTTGAGTTCTAGCCAGCCGCGCTGACTGTTGTCATGAAATATCAATTCCTGATTTTTGTTGATCATGCGTTTGGCCGACTCGGCATGATCCGAGGTTGGGAACCAACTTTCCATGCCTGGTGAGCTGACGCTTGGAGTGCCAAACTCAACCGCCACTGCTAACGGAGATTCACAGAGCCTATCTTCGTCTCTAATGAGTTCAAAGGCCCAGGAATTATGCGTGTCACCAGCTAGGCTAATGACATTGTTGGCGTGTATTTTATAGTGATTCAGAAGTCTTTGCTTAGCGGCGTTATAGCCATCCCAAGCATCCATATTCATCGGTAGGTCTTGTTTGCCAATCTCTATTAAGTCGTTTTGAAAGTTTCTCTGTCCATGATCGACGGGATCTATAATATCAGTTACATCGGGCATACATACGCGTCCAGTTAATAGCTGTTGACCGATTATTTGCCAAGGTTGATTTGCGGATTTAGATTCCGTTAGTTTTCTTACCAGCCACTCTTCTTGTTCAGTGCCAAGTAAGTTTCTGGAAGAGTCCTCTAAGGACTCTTTATCTACGTTATTGTTGCGATAGTTCAACTGCTCGTCACGACCAATTAGTCTGGTATCAAGCATGATCAACGAAGCCAAGTTACCGATATCGAATTGGCGGTAAATCTGCAGTGGCTTACTGCCGGATTCTGGGTCTCGGATTGGCATGAATTCTCTGAATGCACGCATGGCAGCGACTTTGCGATGGCTCCACTCTCCCTCGCCCTGTTGATGACCTTGTGCGCCGTCAATCCAGGCGTCGTTTGCAAGCTCATGATCATCCCAAACGACGATAAAGGGATGGCTGGCATGCACCGCCTGCAGATCCTTATCGCCCCGATAGCATTGGTATCTCGCACGATAGTCATCGAGCGTGATAGTCTCATGCGTCGGTTCCAATGCCCGATCGCCCGCCACTAATTTGGGGTCAGAGTAAATATTGTCTTGATATTCGTAAATATAGTCGCCTAAGTGTAGAACGAAATCTAGGTCCTTTCTGGCAGCGATATCGTTGTAGACGTGAAAATAGCCATGGCCATAATTCGAGCAGGAAACTACCGCAAAACGCGCTTCTTTAGTTTCTCCGACGGGTAAAGTCTTGGTGCGACCGACTGGACTGCTTTGCTCTCCCAACATGAAGCGATAAAAGTACCGAGTTGCTGGTTGAAGACCTGCGGCGTCGACCTTAACGCAGAAGTTGTTGGCGCCGCTGGCAGTGGTAACTCCTTGGTTTACAATAGCTGTGAAATTCGCGTCTATCGATATTTGCCAAACGACATTTTCGAGAATTAACGCTGATTTATTTTGTATCGCTAAACGTGGTGTCAATCTGGTCCAAAGAATAACTCTGTCTGCGTATGGGTCACCACTGGCGACGCCTTCTTTAAAATCTACAGGGACATTTTTGACACGAGTTATGTCTTTGATAGCCTTTGATGACCTTAGCGAAGTATTGCTCGTGCAGGCTGTCAGAGCAATACTGCCGCCAATAAACTGGGCGACGCGAGTTAAGAATAAACGACGGTTATTGCTCGGCATGATTCGTCAAATGGCTGTGTTCTCTCGTTTCATTATATGCCGGAAAAGTTTAAGGAATCTCCGATTAATTCTAGATTTCCCAATCGTAGTCCGTGTCAAAGCCATTAGGTTGTGCTTGAGGTCGATTTCTCGGTAGACGATTTTTTCCATAACGAGGCGAGGATGGAGCCGTTGATGTTCATACTTGGGCTAAACAAGGCTGGTGCAATCCCCATGGTGGCTACCTTGCCCATCTCTACGGCTATGCCTGAGGCTAGCCCGGAGTTTTGCATACCAACTTCAAATGCAATTGTGCGTGCTGAGGCTTCATCCATGTTTGCGAGTTTTGCGGCGGCATACCCGATTACTAGACCAAACAGATTTTGCAAAATAACAATCGCAAGTAGCGTGAAGCCCAGGGTTAATAAGTTTTCTCTACCAGCGGCTGTAATGATACCAATGATGACCACAATTCCAATCATTGACACCCTAGGCATTGCTTTATCAATAAACGCAAATCGGCCATGTAGAAAGTGGTTGAATACAAGGCCAGCTATGACCGGTAGAACTACAATCTTGGTAATACTCCAGAACATGCCGAAAGCATCAATAGGCACATGTTGGCCTGCTAACCAAGACATTAGTAGGGGGGTCATGATTGGTGCCATCAAAGTGGAGAGAGCGGTTAGCGACAGGGAAAGTGCTAGGTTCGCGCCGGCGATATAGGCCATTACGTTCGAGGCAAGTCCTCCAGGTGAGCAGCCGACCAATATGATTCCAGCGGCTATTTCGGGTGGAAAACCAGAGACCGTTGCGAGTACTACGGCAACAAATGGCATGATACTAAACTGGCAGACTAAACCTATGGTAATGCTCTTGGGCATTTTAAACACACGTATAAAATCTTCGATTCCTACCGAGGTGCCCATGCCAAACATGATAATCATCAACAACGGTACGATCAGACCAGTGGTTTGGTAACCATTGTATTCTCTAAATAAATCAGGGAAAGATAGAGCGGTAATAACGATTAGTAGAATCGAAATAGTAAACAGTGCGTTTCTTAGCATGTCGATTGGCGCTTGGGCTGGTTTTTTTCGTCAGCTAAGTGTGGCTTAGGTGGCTTTATAAATCACTTACTTTTACCTCAGACTTAAATAACAAAATTGATTCATATTCGCTGGTAGCCTCTAAAACACCTGCTTTATAACCCCTCTTGGATGGGCCTTAGTAGGATTCGTCTTCGAATCCCACTAAGGCTAAAGACGAGGATTCTTGGTAAAAAATATTAATTCCAATATGGAATTAATATAGTTCTTAATAGTCTTATTAAAAAAATAATAGAATGAGTGATAATGCAGGCATAAGTTAGTTTGTCTGTTAATTAAACATTTAATAGGAGGTCAGCAATGACAATTCTACATATTGATTCGAGTATTCGGAGCCAGGATTCCATCTCTCGCTCATTGAGCCATCAAGTAGTTGAGCGGCTGGATGGTGAGGTAATTTATCGTGACCTTACCATGGGGCTAGATTTTATTTCTGAGCAAAGCTTTATCGCCGCTCAAGTGCCGTTAGATGAGAGAGACGACTCTCAAAAAAAGTCAGCTGAACTGGCGGACGAGTTAATTGATGAACTCAAACGCGCAGATACCATTGTTATGGGTGCGCCTGTTTATAACTTTGGCCCACCTGCCAGTTTAAAAGCTTGGGCAGATTTAGTCGCTCGTGCAGGCACCACATTTAAGTACACTGCAAATGGCCCACAGGGATTACTGCAGAACAAAAAGGCGTATATTGTCGCGGTATCAGGTGGTACACCAATCGGTGGTGAGATCGATTTTATGTCGACTTGGTTGCGTTTCTTTCTTGGATTTTTAGGCATCAGTGATGTAGAGCTCATTGTTGCTGATGGTACTATGGGTAGTGATGGCGTGCAGAAAGTAAAAGCCGCTGAGGAGGCGGTACAAAAGATTACCTAAGCTAAATGGGGCGAGTAATTTTATTTGGTAAAGGCTGTATTAATCACTTGGTATAGTTCTTTACCACCAAGCACCTCTTGATCGGTAAATTGCCCGGATTCTCGAAGAAGTGGCAGTAGCACTGTGTCAGTATAGGAACAACCTGTCCTAATTGGGTCTGTCTGCGAATTTTTCTTGGGGCTTAGGTCTCTATGTGAGACGCCGTCTCGATGATACGCTAATACGGCCTCATAAAGTGGTTTTAGAGCGGTCACGTTATGGAATTTTTCACGTAGCGACTTGATGATGCTCATACCATCAAAATCAAAGTCACCCCAGAAATAAACGGCAATCGATTGGTCCGATGAAAACCACCAGTTTACGAATTCATCGTAGTGCTCGATTGGGGTATGGTTGATGGTTACGAACTGACAGGTATTAAGTTGCCTGATTTGAGCTGCAGAGCCACGGTAACCAGCACTGTAGATTACCGCGGTCGATTTGGAAAAATCGCCTGCTTCAATGGCTTTAACGGCGGCTCTGAAGCTATCGAAATTCTCAATAAAAATTGCTCTCTGTAACTTTTCGGGAATGTAAGCCGATAGCATGATAACTCGCGGTTCAACAGTATCCTTTGCTATCGGGAAGGCGTGCTCTAAGAATTTCCGGCGCCTATCTAAAAACTTCGAATCAGCACGAAAACAGTGAGCAGAAAGTGTTCGTAAGCTGATTTTTTCTCCCTGGTTTTTTAGGTCTTTAAGTAACCTTTCAACCTCGATAAACCCATTAACAATCTCCCGAGCGTTGAGCTCTGAATGCACGATAGGCGTAAGGAACTGATTCTTTAGAGTTTGGTTTGAGCCAAATAATTCTAAAGCCTTTTGCCAATCTGAAGTGATGTTTTTGGAGTTCATTAAAAGCTTTCGATTTTAACTAATACTCTTTTCCGATTGATAAGTTTGGATACAGAAAAACCGGAAAAATGCGTAAACAGGTAGTAGACCATTGCGAGTAAAACAAATTGCTCTGGCAATGATGACAAGAATGAATCATTAAACCATTTAGGAAATACCTGCGGATTGCCAGTAAAGAACGACGACGTGGCGATAAAAAGAGACAAACTGATGCGCCAAATATGCGCCGGACGAGCCTGTTTGCTGGTGCGTTTGATATTCAAAATGAAGATCAAATCACGTAAGCCAGCGAACAACGAAATAAAGCCGAAGACATAATAAGGGATCGGACCAATGGGAATGTTATCGATTGTGCCTGAGGGGCTTATCGAGGCAAGGTGTCCGTGGTAGAAAAAGCCAATCGATAGACTCAACACCAGCACCAATCCAAAGGCATCGCCCCAGGTTACTGTTTGGGTAAAACGGGTTGACGCTCTCCAAGCCGTAGCAACCAAATAGATAGTAAACACGCTGACTAACAGAGAGAGTGTAATCCCACCCCAAATTGATAAAGCGGCGCCGCTTGAGCACATCGCCAACATTGCGATCAGAAATGTTTTACCAGCTTTTAGGTGTTTTGCTTGTCCTTTTCGGCTCCCAATTGCGACAAACCCGCTGACAATTGACAGCGCACCCATAAAAATATGGAAAGTCAAAAGAATTGAATGTGACGTCATCGTTTGCTCCGTAAATTGCTATTGAGGTTATTCGCATTCAATGCGATTTGCTCGATGCCAGGTCGTTGCATAAAGCAGTCCGGTTGAGATGATTATTGAGGCAACAAGGCCACCGGCATTGTCGATGAAGAGATATTGAAAAAAGTCTCCAAGGCGCGGTTCTTTCGAGATATACGATAGTAGTTTCCATGGCGAGTGTGCGATCACAAAGCTCATCAATGGGTTTTGTCCAGTTATAAGCTTTTCAACGAAGCCATATAGCGTGGGTACGAGAATGAACAACAATACTGGAAACCGTTTTGCACGGGCGCTACAAAACAAAGCCCAACTAAACCATATGCTGCTCCAAAGCCATGTAATGCCAATTACTATAAGAGGCCAGACAAACATTTGTGCAAAGTCGAAAGCCATTTCCTCTGCGTTTGGATCTACTAAATCTGGGTTAATACCAGATGCTACTAGACCATACAGAACAATAGAGTTAGCCCAAGCAATGATCATTGCAAAAAATGCAAATGCAAGACTGGCGAATAAATACTTGCTAAAAATCGACTCCCAATCAGACACTGGCATCGACTTCCAAAACAGTATGCTTCTATCACTGCGATCGCTATGCAGGCTATTCAATAAGTAGAAAAGCGCGATGAACCAGCAGAAAGCAAAGTAGATCCCTATATACCAAAAGTTGTTCTCGGTTACTTCGTCACTTGGGTTGCCTGATGCAGTAACGTCACTCTCTAGTTGCGTATTTTTATCTGTATTGGACTTTTTATTGAGATCCAACACGGAAGGATCAGTCGAAACTCCGCTTGTTATCTCATTTGTAACGTTTTTAGAGATCGTGCTTGCGCTGTCGCTATCCGTAATTGCGTTGCTATGATTGGAGTAAATTACCGTACCGATAGCGGCGAGTATCATCAGGGCGCTTATGATTAACGGTAAAGTAATTAGTATGCGATGGTTCTCCCAAAACTCGCGCTTCAAGTTCATTATAAGAGTAGTAAAATTGATCATCAGTCGCTGCTCCTTAAGCCATTTTGGCCATAAACAAGTCGGCAATACTGGGTGTGGTTACGGTGCCTATGCTTGGTAAATCGCTGTTGTGACTTCCCTCGATTATTATTCTCTCGCCACCAAGCGTCTTGGTTCGATAGATTGGATTAAGCTTTGATGCTTCGCTAATTCGATCGTTAGAAACCTCAACTTGATAAAATCGTTCAGATAGTTCCTCCATGGACATATCCAAAACAATTTTTCCTTGTTGGATAAAGACTACGTCACTTAGCAGCGCCTCCACCTCTTCGACTTGGTGTGTTGTGATAATTATAGTGCGCTGTTCATCAAAGAAATCATTGAGAAGTTGTTCGTAGAATTGTTTGCGATACAAAATATCTAAGCCCAATGTGGGTTCATCTAAAACCAGCAATTTGGCGTCAATAGATATAGCAATAGCAAGGTGAACTTGAGTGGTCATACCTTTAGACAGCGTGCTCACTTTACTTTTTAGTTTTATCTGAGTTTTGGCAAGAAAACTCTCAGCCCGTTTACGATCGAAGTTGGGGTGCACGCCCTCAGCGTACTCAAGAAGTTGTGCGACTCTTATCCATTTCGGAAGGACCGCAGTATCGGCAATGTAGGCAACTTTTTGCATCAGTTGACGACGACTCTCGGCGGGCTTCATGCTCATGACGCTAAGTTCCCCGTGATGGTTTGTCATTCCCATCATGCACCTAAGAAGTGTTGATTTACCTGCGCCGTTGGGGCCAATTAAACCAACGATACGTCCAGCGGGTATATCTAGGTCTACGTTATTTAGTGCAGCGAAACCGCCATATAACTTGGTTACACCTTTGGCTTTGATAATAGTATTCATCGTTTAGCTACCATCCACAAATCTTTCTATCTTTTGTATTAGTTCTTCTGACGAAATTCCCAGCTGACTTGCGCGTTTGACTATTTCGGGAAGTTCAATATTTTCAAATTCATTTCGAGCATCGACGATTAACCGGGTTTGTGCACCTGTTAAAACAAACATGCCTCGACCGCGTCGCATTTCGAGTACACCCATATCCACGAGCTCTTGATAAGCTTTAGACACCGTAATGTGGTTGATTTTGTATTCACTTGAGACCTGACGCACAGAAGGGATGGCCTCGCCCTCGGCAAAAGAACCATCCATAATTAATTTCGCAACTCGTTCTTTGAGTTGGTGATAGATGGGTGATTTGTCGTCCCAATTTTCAGACATCAATCGAATATGTCAGGTTGAATGTTATGGTGTTATATATAACCATAACACCTGTGAGGTAAGTAAGGCAAGCGTTCAACCGCAGCTATTTGTTTGTGTTCTTCAGGCTTTATGGTTCAGTTGAGTGTGTGTTGTTGTGTTAGTAGTGATCGTTGAGCAATAATGTTTGAATGGAAAAGGCCAGTAAGTTATCTCCCTCATTGATTATCCTTATCATTAGCTCGTGTTTGCTGGTGATGACATCCTTTGGATTTAGATCGTCATTTGGAATGTTCGTAAAGCCCATGAGTGAGTTCCATTCTTGGGGGCGAGATACCATAGCGACAGCACTCGCTATTCAGAATCTTACTTGGGGCATAGTTGCTGTTTTCGCTGGAGGCTTGGCCGATAAATACGGTAATGTGAAAGTCATCCTCAGTGCGGTGGCGATGTACGCCATAGGGCTGCTATGGATGGCTTATGCAGCTGATCCCTTCTCATTAAATATGTCAGCGGGGATCTTGATCGGTTCTGGGATTGCAGGGACATCATTCGGAATCGTAATTCCAGCACTGATGCGAGCGGTTCCAGAAGATCGACGTCAATGGGTTGCTGGAGTCGGTACCGCGGCTGGTTCGATGGGGCAATTTATCATTGTGCCATTTTCACAAACATTGATTGAGTTATTTGGCTGGTTTTCTTCGCTGCAAATTCTTTCTGTTATTACTTTGTTGATGGTCTTTATGGCGATACCTTTGGCGCCTTATTCTGGTGCGAGTGAAGTTACCGACACAAAGTCTGATCAAAGTATAGGTGAAGCACTGATTGAGGCATTCGGTCAAAAGCACTATTTGTTGTTGGTCGCAGGCTTTTTTGTTTGTGGCTTTCATCTGGCTTTTATTACGGTTCATATGCCTTCATATCTGACCGACCTAGGTTTTGATGCGAGGATCGCAGCATTGAGCCTATCCGTAATTGGCGTATCTAACATGGTTGGTTCTTACTTCGCTGGTGTATGGTCTGGTAAGTACCCCAAGCAACAAATGTTGGCCTGGATTTACATGTTAAGAGCCGTGGTGATCGCAGCCTTTGTGATTGTACCGCCCAGCGTTTATTCGGTAATTTTATTCAGTATCGGTATCGGGGTATTGTGGTTGGCGACCGTTCCGCCTACCTCGGGTTTAGTTGCCGTTATGTTTGGAACCAGATACATGGCGTTACTCTACGGAGTGGTGTTCTTATCACATCAGATTGGCAGCTTCTTTGGAGTCTATTTGGGTGGGTACCTTTATGAGCAGTCGGATGCTTTCGCGATTGTCTCCTCATTTTGTGGACAGTATCTTGGCTTTTCTACTTACGGTGATGCGGCGAGCTACGATTTAGTTTGGTTGATAAATATTCTATTGGGCGTCGTTGCTGCGCTGATACATATCCCCATCAAAGAAAAGCCTATTGGCCGTATGGCTGTCATTAATTAATAGACATCTCATTAGACCCCAAGGATTTGAGCCAAGTAAGGATGATGATTATGGCGCTCAGGGTTTGGATTTACTGCACCGGTAAAAAATTTAAAAAAATTTGTAACCTTTACGCAGTTGATACGTATTAATACATGAACGCAACAATAAAAGACGCTTTTGATTTTCGCGTTGCACAATAATTAATAAGACTACAGTTTTGATGCAAGCAGAGTTTAGAAAAGTAATAGATCAGTATCAGCAGCGAGTTTATTCGCAAGCGTACTTCATCTTGACTGAAAAGTCCGATGCCGAAGATGCGACTCAAGAAGCTTTCGAGCGGATGTGGAGTGCTATGCATACCGATGAGTTTGATATCAGTACAGCCAGATCATGGCTTTTACATGTTGTTCGAAACATTTGTATAGATAAATTACGTCGCCGAAAACCGATCGCCAATTCTGAATTAGATGAATTTGAAAATGAGAGTTCTCAGAGTAAACCAGTTGCGCAACTGATGAGTAAGCAAATGAGCGCATGGTTATCTGCTGCCATAGATAAACTCAAAGAGCCTTATCGTACCTTAATTATATTGGCTGATTTACAACAAAGGTCGGTTAAAGAAGTGGCCGGCTCATTGGGTCTTAATGAAAACCAAGCCAAGGTTTACATACACCGTGGTCGAAAACAATTGCGCATATTTTTACAGGGCACCGAGATATGAGACAGAACGAAAAAGATTACTTGGATCAGTTGTTTGCTTCATCTTCTGATCAAAATGATGAAGTTGCTACTGACATCCCTCAGGTAGAGATACCAGTGCGTTTGAGTGAGCGCTTGTATGCGATTGCAGACAGTGCGCCGAGCTCCGAGCAGCAGACTGTAAGCAAAGATAATGTGGTCAGCTTAGCAAATTTCACTGAAAAATTTGGCAGGAAGTTTGCCGGCATGGCGGCCAGTTTATTTGCTGTGGTTATTGCTTTTCAATTTTATCAGCAATACCAAACGTTACGACAATTAGAGCAAGTACAAGCGGATTTAGCCACTGCCTTGCACTACTTAGGAGAGGCAAATCGCATTGCTAGATCTCAAGTGCTCAATTCATTAAATGACAATATTCAAAACGCTGGCGTAAAGCCGGCCTTAGAGATTGGCCGTGATGCGTTCAAAGGATCGACCGCGCCATCAAGTCAACAAGATAACACCGAAACCCGACTACAGACGCATAGCCTTTAGGATATGCCAACCCTTTGATAAAAGAGGACACAATGAAAATACTAAAGAAAATTAGCTTACTTGGTTTATTTGCCATCTTATTAAATTCGCCGGTGTTCGCCGTTGAGAAAGGCAAGATTGATTTTGCGGACTTATCAGCCCATTACGGCGAACCGAAGGTTGAAATCAATCTCAACCAAAGTTTGATGAAAATTGTTGGCAGCTTTGCCAATCATGAGGACCCAGAGATCGGAGATATTCTAGCAAATCTTGTCGAGATCAAAGTGCGGGTCTACAACCTGAATGGCAAATTGGATAAAGCCAATTCGACGGTTGATCAGATAAGCAAAAAGCTGCGCTCTGATAAGTGGCAAACATTAGTTACCGTTAATAACAACGAAGAGAATCAAAAGGTTCGTGTCTTTAGCAAATCGACTAATGAAGTTATCGACGGCGTAGTTGTGATGGTGGTATCCCCTGAAGAGGAAGGTGGAGAAGCGGTGTTTATAAACATCGTTGGTGAAATTGATCCGGCCAAGGTGGGTAAAGTTGCTGAAACTCTAGACATTGATATTGACTAAGTCATGAAAATACTAAAGATACTATTGATAGCCTTAGGGACCTTGGTATTGATTGGTGGCGCTGGATACTTGTATGCATCCAGCGGCATCAAGACAAAGCCAGGATATGCAGACATGGGCAGCGTTAGCGTAGATTCCAATAATGCTATGTTATCGGTTAGCGTTGGTCCTGGAGGCGTCAAGCCTCTGCGATGGTTGTTTGAGAAAGCACTTGAGCATTCTGATCATAGCAGCCAGATACCCGAAGAAATGCTTCGAGGCGCACTGGGAAAGTTACAAGGTGTGCAATTACGGGTGTTTGATTCAAGCAATAAAAGAGATTTATTTGATAGAGCGATTTCAGAAACCGCTGCTGCCCTTAAACAAAAGCAATGGCAGACCTTGATGACAGTGCGAGATGAGGAAGAGCACATTGTGGTTCTTCAATACCTAGATCAGCAACAGATCGCTGGGCTTTCAATCATGGCAAGCACTCCAGAGAAAGCCTTGTTTCTGAACTTGATCGGGCCGTTTGATGCTGAGTCCATCGCCTCAACAGTGAACGAGCTCTGATTAGAGTTTGTTTAGTAATACTTAGGATTGGTTTATGGCTCTGCACACAGCCTTTTTATCTCACTGGTTATAGTAGAGGAGTGTTAAATTTCTCGAGGTGCATCATGCGAATTACTCACATCTGTTATATCAGTTTACTAATATTGTATGGGATTCACTCCTCCACAGTTTTTGCGGATGATTCGAAGCTAATGAGATATGATTTTGGAAAGCAGGGCTGTGATCGGTGCGATTGGTTTGTGGTTGTCGATGGCGTTATGGGTGGTTTGTCCAGCGGTAGACTCACCATTGAAGAAAAAAGTATGGTAATGGCGGGCGATATTTCTTTGGAAAATAATGGCGGATTTGCCTCTCTGAGAACGGATTATCAACGATATGATTTGTCGCCCTATTCGAGTGTGGTTATCAAGTATCGATCGACTGGCCAGGACTTTGCGATGACGCTTAATAATTATAGAAGATTTTGGCGACCGCAGTTTAAGGTGGCACTACCAGATACAGATAACCAGTGGGTGGAAAAGACGCTTAATTTCAGCGACTTTAAAAAAATGCGGTTTGATGAAGTGTTAGGTGGAGGTCCTTCAACAAAGGAATTGTCGAACGTCATCCGTCTCGGATTTATTTCTAATGAAAAAAAGGCATCACCCTATGTTTTTGAAGTGGCTTCAATCGAATTTCTGTAGGGCTTGAACGCTTCATTTAGGCTTATTTAAGGACGGTAATATTTGCGCCTCGGGTTTGTTATGTTCTAATCGAAGATCATTGCTGCGCAAGGAATTTTTCGATGGATATAGTAGACCAACTAAATGATAAATCGCGTTTTGAAACGCATGCTCATGATATTGTCATGAAGGCGGTAGTAACCCTCGCCAACGGTGGTTACGAACAACTCAGTTATCAAAATGTACCAATACCAAAACCACAAGCTGGCGAGGTGCTAGTTCAGGTTCTAGCGGCAGGCGTTAACAATACTGAAATCAATACTCGTCTTGGCTGGTACTCATCAAAAGTAACACAAGGTACTGAGGCACTTCATGGCGATGATCGGGAACGGGACAGCGCAGCATCTGAGCTCGACGGTGGTTGGAACGCGCAAACTCCGTTTCCGTTTATACAAGGCACGGATTGTTGTGGTCGAATCGTAGCGGTAGGTAAAGGTGTTGATCCGTCTCGAATAGGTGAGCGGATTTTGATTAGATCGTGTATTCACCATGAGGGTTGGTCCTCTCCCGAAAATATTTGGATGGCCTCGGATTTTGATGGCGCGTTTGCCCAGTTTGTCAGAATAGCCGCCGCTGAGGCCTTTAGTATTAATTGTGACTGGACAGATGCCGAGCTAGGGACCATACCTTGTGCTTATGGAACCGCTGAAAATATGGTTCATCGTGCCGGTGTCAAAGAAGGAGACAGAATCTTGGTGACCGGTGCCTCCGGTGGTGTTGGCTCAGCAGTGGTCCAGCTATGTAAGCGCCGTGGAGCACATGTGACTGCAGTAGTATCACGAGAAAAAATACCACAGGCTGAAGTGATCGGTGCGGACAAGCTGGTTGATAGAAACGCTGATTTATTGAAAGCACTCGGTGAGGAGTCGATGAACGTGGTCATAGACAACGTTGCGGGTGCTAATTTCGGTAAGATGATGGAGATACTAAAACGAGGAGGTAGATATGCGTCATCCGGGGCAATCTCGGGCCCAATAGTAAATTTTGATATGCGTGATTTCTACTTAAAAGACCTCACTTTGATCGGCTGTACTGGCTGGGATGCGCCAGTCTTCCCCAATTTAATTGCTTACATCGAACGTGGCGAAATAAAACCCTTGTTAGCTAAAACATTCGCGCTGCAAGATATTGTACTAGCGCAAGTCGAATTTTTAGAGAAACACCATGTTGGTAAGTTGGTACTCATTCCACCCGCGCTAAGCTCTGAGCAAAAAGCTTACATTGACACATTGTGATCGTGTTCCATGAGTAGGTCGGATGGGACGCAAGTGATTTCGATATGGCGAAGGCTTGATTCGATTGAACACGATAATCCCAACTTGAATGAAGAAACTTGGCGTCTGATTCAACCTTGTCGAACTTATCGTTTTTTTGGCAGAGAGGTCTTCATCACTCAGCCAAGTTCAAGTTTCTGGGTTTACTTTTTAGGAATACAAACCTCGACTTTGGGTTGTTTATTCTTGATTGACCACATGCAGCAGACTTCGAGAGTGCTTTGGGGTATCGCCTTGGTCTTGTGGGGTGTGGGTGCTCTTATTGCTGGCACTTCTTATCAGGCTTTTGGATTCCAATTGAAGTGCAAGGGGCGTGATCGCGCTATTTGGACATCTTGGTGCGAGATAGTTTACTTGCTCCTGCAGCAGTATTCCGTATCCGTGATGATGGTCGCCATAGCGTTCTCATGCTTATCTAGGGTCGGTCAGTATTGGTGTATCTCTGTCGCATTGTTGGTGTCCGCTGCCTACACTTTTACAGTTCTTTATGGGGCTTTTAAGCCGACTAAGACATTAATAACATTTGAACTGATGGTGAATGTCTGTACGCCATTTATTTTTTTTATGATTATTGTCAACAGTTGGCGATATTACTTTTACGGCACCTCGATAGATCTTGCCCTTCTCGGGGTGTGGTTTGGTTTAGTTGTGACCATGATGGCCTATAATTGGTATTTGAAAGCCGGATACACAGAGAAGCTTTGGCAACGAGGCAAGTGGTTTTCAGAGAACGACGTGTTGCATGTAGTGCTTATCGTTTGGGTTTTTTATCTGGCCACTGTCGTAGAACCACAAATATTCGATGCTATTTAATGATGTCTTGTTTCGAGACATGGTTCTAGTAGTGATTTACCATAAGACAGGAAGCGTTGGATTCCGATCGATTATAATGAGCTAGATGACTATAAACTCTGAGTGAGAGAATTATATTGAACTCAAAGGCAACCCAGCGCTGGGAAAACGCACGCGAATTAGCTAAATACCTTTTTGATGAGCACCAAGGTTCATTGACGGTGGCAATGCCACTTGGATTGGGCAAGGCTAATCATACGATTAATGCACTGTATCAACTTGCTAAAGAGAATAACTCATACTCTTTGACAATTTTAACCGCTCTGAGTTTGCAAACACCCCAGCCCAAGCCGGGCCTAGGCAAGCGATTTTTCAACCCCATTGCTGAGCGGCTTTATTCAGGTTACGAAGAGCTTCTTTATGCCCGAGAACTTTTAGCAGGGGAGCTACCTCATAATGTTGAAGTCAGTGAGTTCTTTTTGCAGGCAGGTGCTTATTTAAACAATGAACATTCGCAGGCAAATTATATTAGCGCAAATTATTCGCACGTAAGTTCTTATCTGCTGGAGAAAAACGTTGACGTTATCTTACAAATGGTTGCTGCTAACCCAGACGGTGGGGACGATCTAAGTCTATCTTGTAATCCTGACATAACCCTAGAACTGCTTGCTGAGAGAAAGGCCGGTGATGCTGAGTTTATCCTAGTCGGTGAGCTAAATGATCAGCTACCATTTATGCCCAATGACGCACAGATCGATAGCGTTGAATTTACGCACGTACTTGCTGGTGCTTGTCAAAAATCTACGCTCTTTAATGTACCAAAGGCCGCCATCCAGCTAAACGAATACGCGGCCGGATTTCACGCTTCGAGTTTGGTAAAAGATGGGGGTACCTTGCAAATTGGTATTGGCTCTGCGGGTGATGCCGTGGCCTTTGCCTTGATTATGCGCCACACAGACAATGATAAGTATCGAGCAATTATCGAAGCGCTCAATGGTGGTAAATGTATTGAACATTTGTATTTAGACCCATTTCAAAAAGGTTTGTATGGCGTCAGTGAAATGTTGGTAGATGTGTTTTTAGACTTACTTGAGGCAGGCGTGGTTAAACGCGAGATTGACGGTAAGTTGATTCACGGTGGATTTTTTTTAGGGCCTACTTCCATGTATCAGCGTATGCGAGACCTGCCTGTAGAGCTACGCAATAAAATCAATATGACCGCGATCGGTTACATTAATGGTGCGCACATTGATTTTAATCGTAAGCAACAAAACCGCCAGCATGCTCGGTTCATCAATAACGCGATGAAAGTCACGTTGATGGGGGCTGTTGTTTCTGATGGTTTGGATAGCGGTAGAGTCGTTTCAGGGGTGGGGGGGCAGTATGATTTTGTGCGCCAATCGTTTGCTTTAAAGGGCGCACGCTCGATCATTATGATCAAGGCTATCCGTAATAGTCGAGGTCAAACCAGTAGTAATATAATTTGGTCTTACGGTCACACAACCATACCTAGGCATCTTCGCGACATTGTTATCAACGAATATGGTATCGCTGATTTGCGTGGGGCGAAGGACGTAGACGTAATAGAGCAAATGTTATCTATTACTGATTATGAGTTTCAGCAAGGGCTATTGGACATCGCAAAAAAGAACAATAAGATCAGTAGGGATTTTCAGTTAGACAGTGATTGGCAAGCAAACAATCAAAACGAATTAAAAAAACGACTTAGCCCGTTTATAGATCAAGGCTTGTTGCCGGATTACCCATTTGGCACCGATTTTAATGAATTAGAACAACAAATTATCCCGCTGCTGCAGGAACTTAGACAAGTTAGTGAGTCAAAATTAAAGACCATTAAATTGGCGATGAAAGGGTGGTCGACCAGGCCAAATGATTTCGCCACTAGTGTGTTGGAGAGATTGGGTTTAATTGATACTCGTACGCTTGCAGACCGTTTAACAAAGGCCGTTCTCTTGGGTTTGATTGCCACCGAAAAACCTAATTACTGGCAATGAGATGGCGACAATTAAATTGTCGCTTGATTTGAAATTAAAACTGTATAAATATACAGCTATAATTTCACTCAATACCAAGGAGTAAAAAATGATTGGTTACGTAACATTAGGTACAAATGATTTAGCTCGATCTTCGGCATATTACGACGCTCTTCTCGCCACCATCGGTGCTAGCCGATTTATGGAGGAAGCAAACTATTTTGTGGCCTGGGCGACAGCACCAGACCAACCTTCATTAGCGGTGTCGGTACCGTTCGATAAGAAAGAGGCCACCATTGGTAACGGTACTATGATCGCTTTGTTGATGGAATCCACTGAACAGGTAGATGCATTTTACCTTAAGGCAATTGAGTTAGGTGGAACCTGCGAAGGTAAACCAGGATTCAGACCTGAGGAAGCCACCAATGGTTTTTATGCGGGCTACTTCAGAGACCTTGATGGCAACAAAATTAACGCCTTCTGCATGGTTGAGTAGTGTTGCAAGACTATTTCGGATAATTTGCGACCATGGATTGGTCTATAGTTTCAGTAGTCATGCTTCTAATTAGTAAACAAGTCTCTCGCCCAAGTTTTAGAATAATTGGCTAAGCACCTTCATTAAGCAGAACGGCGGGACAGATGAAAGTTTGTGTATTGAAAGGCGTTTGTTTTCAGTTGCCTAGATTTCGGTAGGGTATTTGCTGACATAAACACACTGTTTATTTGAGTTGTTTGATTTGATTGAAAATTCACAGTTGTCGGTGCTGGTCTCACAGTTGTAAATGCTGATCTCACGGATGTGACAGCAGTCTTTCGCAGAGTCGTTGATACTCTGAGGCCCGTTTAACAAATTAGCGAGCTTTTATCAGCTCCTTACTAACTATGAATAAACACCTCAACCCCTTGAGAAACATTTTTATTGCCTCGCTTGCTCTGAGTACCCCCTTTGCTACCATGGCTATCGAAGACGGTTTTTATGCCGCAGTCAGCATCGGCACTGCAGACACCAGTTCATCGGATAATGCCGGTCGTTTCACAACTGATTTTACAACTGGAACTGTTACCGGCGTTAACCCTCCGCTCACTTTGCCTGAGGGCGCTGATGTTGGCTGGAACACCGAGTTTGATAATGGTGACACGTATAGCATAGTTTTAGGTAATAAGAATGGCTCTGGTCGTTGGGAGCTTGAGTACACTGAAATCGATTCCGACGTCGAAACTCACACTGGAGTTGAAGCTGGCGGACTTGCCCTGGGTGCGATCGATGCGGGTGTATTGATCAGTGGCAATGTTGGGGACTTGGGTGTCTCCGTTGCCGACCTAGTCGCAGCCGGACAAGGCTCATTAGAGACATCAAGTATTTTTGTTAACTACTTTTACGATCTAGCTAACAGTAGCTCTTTTACCCCATTTTTAGGTGTTGGTGTTGGGTATGCAAGTACTGACGTGAATTATCGACCAAGTGGCGTAGAAATTATCAATGACTCTGACGATAACTTTGCATATCAGGTAATGGCTGGCGCGTCGTTCTCACTAACTGATAATTTGGATATTGTTGGTACGCTTCGTTACCGAGACTTCGGTGATGCAGAGGTTGAGGCGAGCCTGTTTCCAGCGACCTTTGACGTAGAGAACCAATCAACTCAATTCGATATTGGTTTACGTTACGGTTTCTAGTAGGTACGTGTAAACCTACCGACGAAGAGGGTCTGAGCGATTGCCGGGCCCTCTTTGTTATTGTGGCAATGGAGATATTTACAACGGCTATAAAGAATTATTTAACCGCTATTGCGGTCAGAGCCAAGCCAAATCTTGGGCATTTGATAATGCCGCGTTTGGCCTGAAAAGGGACTTTGAGAGACACCGATTTGCCAAGACTCTCAAGTTTAGTCACAGCAAAATGCAAATGCGGTCCACTAGAGAAGCCGGTGTTGCCAGATAAGCCAATAAATTGGCCTTGTGAAACCTGCTCTCCTTTGTCTACTTTTACACCCATTATTCTCAGATGATGATAGTGCGCAACAGTTCCGTCCTTGTGTTGGATTTCAATAAAATTACCTTTGTCCATATGCATAGATGAGGTACCACCTGAGTCAGACAGCTGATGAAAGTCAATCACCCTACCTGCCCTGGCTGCATGTACTGGTGTTCCAATCGGCATAATAAAGTCTACTGCAAAGCGGTTGAAGACGCCCTTGTGGGTTCCGTTGGTATCGCACGATTGGCCAACGTAGATTGTTTTACCAAGTGCGTAGGGGAGTTGATAGACAGCAGATTCATCATGCTCAGCTTCAACATTGCCTCGTTGGTAACGATAGGTGTATTCGAACGTGGACCGCTGATACCGATTAGATACGCTGAGCTCGGTCAAAAACAATTCCGATTTTGGTGCCACAACATGCATCTGCTTCGCGCCACCCCTAGCGGTCATATTCTGCAATATAAACTCGATCTCTAGGCTGGTGTCATGATGTTTCGTGTTTCTTGCAAACACCGCAAATGAATCAGCTTTTTCGATGACATAAACACATAAGTCATCATCACTCTCTAAGCAGCTTTCTTGAGCAACTATATCACTGCAAGTAAAACTAAAGAGATATATAAAAAGAGCTTTATTGAGGTGATCTAAAGTCTTGAACTTCATGCGTGTCTTGTATGCCTGTGGAGAGAGAGCTCATAGTCTTTCCCTCAACAGGCTTACTATCGGTATTACTATTGGTAATAAAATTTAACAATTGCCGATACTCTCCAGTTTAAATGCTAAAAACGTCGACTGCTTTGCTGCTTTTGGGTTGATCGCTAAACTCATAACCCATTCACTTAACGTTGATCGGTCATGTTTTTCTTGTCCTTTAAATCTAACACCCATACCACAATGATGTAGCATACATTTTGCATGCTTATCCTATCTGCTTGGGTAGGCAGCTTTGTTAAGTGGTGAGCAAAGATTTTTCAGAACAAGCCAGGGCTAGTCTGGTGCATTTTGCCATGAATTCAAAGTGCTCTACTACTGCTGTTGATGAATCGCAAGCTGCTGCCAACACTGGACCTGCTTGAGCGACCAGATCTGCACCCAGTCTGAGCGCTTTTGCGGCGTCAAGACCGTTTCGGATTCCACCCGATGCAATTAAGGGTATTTCGGGGCAAGACTCACGAATTCTGATTATCGCCTCGGGGGTCGCTAAGCCCCAGTCCTTGAACGTTTCTGCTAAGCCAGAAATGGTTGGGTCAGAACTCCTTGCTCCTTCAACCATAATAAAGTTGGTACCCCCGTTGCCGGCCACATCCACAGCGGAAACCCCGATGTTTGATAGTCTCTGTGCAACAGATGCGGATATGCCCATACCTACCTCCTTGACAATGATGGGGAGGTCTAGGTCGTGACAAAGACGTTCTATCGAAGCTTCAATTCCGGTCCAATCAGTATCGCCATGCTCTTGTAATGCTTCTTGCATTGGATTTAAATGAATAATCAAGGCATCAGCCCTTATCATCTCTACGGCTCTTTTGACGTCATCGAGAGAAAAGTCATCTCGAATCTGAGAAGCCCCTAAGTTTGAGTAGATTGGTACGTTTGGTGCGTGGTCTCTTATCTCACAGGTAAGGCCACAGGCGCCCTCATCGAGAAGAGCCACTCGTTGAGACCCTATAGCCAGAGCGATCCCTAATTCTTGAGCGGCTTCGGCTAGGTGTAAATTTATTCTTTTAGCCCGAAGTGGCCCCCCGGTCATCGAGCTGATCAAAAAAGGTAGTTTTAACTTTCTTCCAAGAAATTCGGTTGCAAGAGGAAAAGTTTTTAAATCGCACTCTGGCAGGGCATCAGGGACCAGTTGGTAACGATCAAACGGATTGTTGGTTTCAGTTTGATTGCGTGCCTGATCTAAGACCACATCAATATGGTCTGATTTTCTTTTCAAAATATCAGTCTTTGGTTTCAAACGATATCTCCTTTCTAAAAAGTTCAACTAAAATCATGTGGGGCACGGTAAGAGCGAATAAGCAAAGAAATACTAGTTTTACCAGCGCATCGCTGATAGCAATAGAATCTACGACATCCCAAAATCCCCAAATAAAAAACCCTGTAATAGCGGTATAAATCAGAATTGTTTTAAAAAGCTGTTTGCCTTCAAACTCCTTAATGAGGGCGATGATGTGTTTTGGGCTGTGGAGAAAACAAAAATATAACAAGAAAAACCAGAGCGGCGGTAGCAAGGCGGCCGCAACCAATAGTACGAAGACTTCAATACTCAAAGTGATATTGCTTAGTGACAACTTAAACACCGAACAGAAGGCTATAAGTGTAACGATTGGCGCCAGACTGGCGATCATAAAAGTGATACCTTGCGTCTCTAAACCTGTCAGGGTTCGAAATAGAGTCTCGACTTCATTAGGGTGGAAAAGAGCAGGTAAGCTTATCAGCGAGGCGCTAATTGCATTGCTTAACAAGCCACCGACATCGTCATACCAGTCTCCCGCGAAGTGCCATACCGATATCGCAAGAAAAAGCACGAGTGCTGTGCGGGGTAAAAACAACCAAAACAGCAGAGCAATTGCCGATATCAGCACATAAGTCATTGAAAAAATCGCAAGATCTGCCTTACTTTTCCATAGGCCAATGCTTTTTGCTACTACCGGATCAGCCGCTCCATGAGGGATACCTAACAAAAAAACCGAGATCGCGAGTATCACAATCATCGTGTAATCTGATGTTGCCATGCCCAATAAATGAGATACGATTGACAAGGAAGCAACCGTTATGAACAAGCCTCTTTGAAGATAAAGATAGTTCACCTAGGCCTCCCTTACTCTTTGGTACTTCTTTTGTGCCCTACGGCTCAAGTCTATGATTGCGCTTTTAAGTAAAGACTTCACTGGTAATGCGGTCATCACCGAGAATAAATCTCGATAAGTAGGCTTGTCTGTCAGGAATCTTACTAATTTAGACGCGTCTAAGTTTTCCGCCAGTGACATAAATAGTTTTGGAGCGACCTTTGGGTTTCTTTTGATCGTTTGCAAGAATACGGTATCCATCCAATGTATAAGCGTTGGGTCTTTTGGTGCTGAACAAGGATTGCCATGCTCTACCAAGTGAACCGCACAATGTTTCGCCCATTTACCGATACGCTGAAAAGCATATCCTGTCGATGCTCTAGCCGCCCCAGCCGTTACTCCAGAGTAAACGTAGTTTTGCGAACTCTTTGAAATACTGCCTAAACCCATTGGAATATTGCCGGACTCTACTCTGAGAATGCACGGCACTTTGTTTTTAGTCATATTTCTGGATAAAGCGTAACAGTTCGCCGCCAGGCTTTCTGGTGCTAAATCGTGAGCGGTGAAGCGTGTTACCTCGATCAGAATCCGATTCTTTGATAACGGCAAAATATAGTTAAATTTAAAACCATATTCATCAACTGACATATCGGTCATTAGCATAGCCCTGTTTGGTACCGCCATGTTGAGCTCACTGGTATCAATTACTAGGCCATAAAATATCTGGTTGAGTAAGACATCTCGATCCGGCGCAGCCGACCAAGGCCTTGTATCAACGATATTTTTAGCGATGTACGTACGATTTGTAGTGCTCACCAGATAGCCTTGAGACGTCTTTTTGATTTTCTTGACACTCTGGTTCAGATGTAAGGACTGAGACTTACTTTGCTCGATACTCTGGATGCATGTTTGGTAAAAATCGAGTGCGTTTGTGTAATGATAAGCCCAATCTGAGTTACCGCAATGAATAACACGGTTGTTGCCGTCGCTGAACTCCCAACTGTCCCACATTTGATTTGAGCCTTGATTTTTCGATGTCGGTGGCTCCCAAAAACACCAAGTGCGATCATCGACGTATTCCGCGCGCCGATCAACCAGAATGGTTGAAGGGACTTTTGATCCCATGCGTTCAAGTTTGGCCAGTTGGGTGGCTAGGGACAGCCCTGCGCAACCTGCGCCAATAACCAATAGGTCGATGGACTCTCTTGTGCTCATGTTAATTGATTGACACCCAAGGCAAGCCACCCAGGCCCCGGTGCAATTTTGGATTATGTTTTTCCGATAAGGCCCGTCGGTGTAATAATGACAGAGCCGCTATCAGCCCTTTGAGGACTTTGTTTGGGAAGTCAACGTAAGCCCTTCCAAGCCAAACATCGTAGCCCCTCTTTTTTATGACACAGCCAATTTCTTGGTACAAACGAGCCGCCACGGCAATCGTGGTTCTGAATCTCGGTGGTAAAAATGCCAACCCAGCGAAACCAGAGCGGTAATATTGATCTGCCAGGTCAAGAAGTTCTGAGACACTACGCTTTATTGATTGTGCATCTATCTCGCGAGGCTCCAGAATTTGAGACGGTTCAAGTTGACCTACGAGTGCTGAGGGCAAATAACGTCGATCTCCCTCGGCATCTTCCGTAACGTCCCTGCATATGTTGGTCAGTTGCATCGCTATACCCAAATCAATAGCGTGAGCTCTTGCCGTGGGTTCCTGAACTGAAAAAATCGAACACATATGCAATCCGACCGTTCCCGCAACGCGGTAGCAATAAGTTAATAGATCATCGATAGTTTGTATCCGCACTTGCTCTAGATCACCCGATAAGCCCGTGAGTAACTCGTCTGTTACCCGAGGATCTAAATTAAATTCTACGCTCAGATCTATAAAATCTTGTATAACCACGTCGCTGCTCGAGCCAGCTTTGAGTTCTTGTGACAGTAAATTTAGTTTCGATTTTGCCTCTGCTTTATCTTTTGCATCGTCTACCAAATCATCTGCATATCGACAGAACTGGTAGAGCCTCGCGCAGGAATCCAGTGATTTTCTGTCAAGCAGTTTCCCAGCAAAGGCGAACGTCTTGCCGTGTTTCTCCAACACCTCGAGTGCGCTGTATGAGTGAATGTCATACTCCAACTTCAACCTCCCTAGGTTGCGTTGTCTCAACCTGCCTAATTGGGCTTGGGACCAATCGATCAACGACCTTCGCGGAACTTATTACGCCGGGCAATCCAGCACCGGGATGGGTGCCGGCGCCACTGACATACAAGTTACTTGGCCCCTCGCCTCGATTGTGAAATCGAAACCAGGCGGATTGGCTGAACAATGGAGCAATTGAGAACCCTGCTCCAGCTTCACTAAGGTATTCACGCTGAAAGTCCTCTGGATTCATATAAAATTCGTGGACAATATGTTTTTTTAAATCGGGCAGTATTGTTCTTTCGAGAGCATCGATGATTCTTTTCATCAGCACCGGGCCTTCAGCACGCCAATCGATGTTGGCCTTCAAGTTTGGCACTGGTGCCAAGACGTAGAAAGAATCATGTCCATCGGGCGCGAAACTTGGGTCCGTTGCCGTCGGACGATGTACGTATAAAGAAAAATCATCTGGAAGGCTGTCACCCTGAAAAATATCTCTTAGCAGGGCTTTGTATCTTTTGCCTAACCAAATGGTGTGGTGCTCCACGTCTGCGTATTTTTTGGTGGTGCCAAAATACAGAACAAACAGACCCATCGATAGCTTTGCTCGCTTGGTTTTGAGTTTTGCTAGCAAGTTTGAAGAGCGTGAGCTCAGCATGTTTCGGTATAGGTGCAAAGGGTCCGCATTTGAGATAAATATATCTGCCTCTACTTCCGAGTTGTCCGCTAATACGGCTTTGGTGATCTGCTTACCCTCTACCACCAATTGCCTCACTTCGGTGCCGAGTTTTATTTCTATACCCACTTCCGTCATTAGTTTGCCGAGGGCATCAACCAGAGCACCAGTGCCACCCATAGCAAAGTGGATGCCCCATTTTCTCTCAAGGAAATGAATTAAGTTGTAGATGCTTGTGGTGTTAAATGGGTTGCCGCCCACTAGTAGCGGTTGCACTGAAAAGGCTTGACGTAGTTTTTCATTGCTTATGTGTCGGCTTACTAGCTGCCATACCGTCCTATCGCTTCTCAATTTTAACAATGCAGGTATTTGTCGAAGCATTGACCAAACAGAATGAAACGGCTTGTCAGATAACTGGGTAAATCCAACATCGAAAATCTCTTGAGATTTTTTCACCAGATCTAGATACCCTTTTTGATCTTCTGGATTGAATTTCGCAATCTCGTTTAACGTATTTTCAATTGATCCACCATAGTTAAATCTCGTACCATCGGCAAAATAGAACTGGTACCAGGGGTTAACAGCTTTGAATTCAACATAGTCCTCCCTGCTTTTGTCGAACAATTCGAATAGCTCGTTAAATAAAAATGGGGCAGTAATAACTGTTGGCCCTGCGTCGAATTTGTAGCCTTCTCGCTCAAAAACTTGAGCGCGACCACCCAATCTTTCGCATTTATCGATAATTTGTACGGAATACCCCTTTGCACGCAAACGTAAAGCCGATGCTATGCCTCCGAAACCAGCGCCAATTACTATCGCTTTATTCATAGAATTGCACTCAGGTTTTCGGCGCTGTCAGCTCGAGTACGAATTCTAAATCGAATACCGAATTGCTTGACGGTTTCCAAGATGGATGGGTCGACATTTTGAAGTATGAGCTCGGCGTCTGCGTAAGCCTTGCTTTGCCACTCTTTGCATTGATTCAAAACCCTCTCGGCTATACCAACATTGAGTGGTATTTTGGTCGGTTCATCTACCATTTTGCTCAGTATAATTAACGGAGCTGTTACTATCTGTTGCTGCCAGTCTCTGGTAGCGAAAAAAGTCTTCGCGTTGGTGAGATTTTTGCAGTCGTTGTAAATCTGGTATCCAATTCCTAGGTTTTGGCCAGCTAATTCTATCGCCTTCAGGTCTTGCCTAATTGCGGCGGGTAGCTCGTTTGAGATAGGGTGGTCGGCTGGACTCCGTAACAAACTTTTCAATACATAAGCACTTTTCATGGTGAAAGCAAAAAAAGCGCCGGTCTTATTGGCGGCCGATTCTTGGTAAAAATGGGCTACGTTCGAATTGCCTATTTCGAGCCCGAGTTGGGTAAACTGTCCGTTCGTGGCTTTACTGACAGCTTCATTCATAAAACCCTGTATCATCAGTTTAGCTTGATCTGGTAGATGGCTACTCAAAAGTATGGTCGAAGCACAAACTATCAAATGATCGCCGAGTAAAATCGCCGCGTCGTCTCCAAATTTCTTCCAAACAGTAGGGTTTGATCTTCGAACCTCATCTCGGTCTTGCAAATCATCGTGTACTAATGATGCTTCGTGGATGCACTCACACACGGCACACACCGTGGTTAAGAATTCTTCGTTGGTAATCTCTCCTTGTATAGTTTTTATTAGTTGGCTCCTAGAACCCTTGCCTGGTGCTTGGAAGTGGTGCCGCAATGGCAACTCTAAAGCGCCGGCATTTATGACTGCGACATCGATTATTTTTTTGATGACGCGTTCATGTAAATTTTTTCTAATTCCTTCGGTATTGCCGCTCATATTGTTCTCGTTATGCCCAACGGCAGTTGTTGAATTTCAGGTGGATTGCCATCCCCGGCTCTTGCCGGGGATGACTTGTAGCTCTATTTCAAGACTTAAGCTTGTTCTCCAGCGTCAGAGCTTGTCGCTGCCGCCCAAATGACGACACCAAACGCTATTTTGTTTACAAAGTCGGCTAAGTTGTAGACGATGTTTAAGAAATCAGAGCTTCCTGCTCCCGAATATCCAAGCACATAGCCGATTGGGTATATTGCCCATCCAACAGTAACGATTAACCGAAGTGCATTAAATGCTTTCTTACTCGCCACCGTGCCTGACGAGGCGTTAATCTTGCTAGCTTCGCCAACGAAAATTTCGTAAATGATGTAAATCCATCCGATCATCCCGATGATGAAGGCTGGCCATACCGCCATTGCACCAACTTCGCCGAAATATCCAAAGATCAACATCACGAGAGATGCGATTAACAGTCGCCAAAATAGCGCAGTGCTCACAACTGCGATAGCAGCCAGAATTAGATAAAACTCTACTATTTGCAGAGGCACGGTTAGCAACCAATCCACGTATCTAAAGACAGTGGGGCTCGCCGCAGTCACGACCCAGACTTCGCGCATGTAGAAGTAATGGATGGCTGCGATACCCGTCACCATAGCGGCTACCGTGAGCGACGTTTTCCATTTGCCTTCTGCGCGGTCGCGCTCGACCCAGAAAAAGAAGGTTGCTGCCACCATTGCAGCCGAGATGATCCAAAATGAAACACCCACGTAATCGCTGGGGTTCAACATAATCGTTTCTTTCATTGCGTTCTCCAATTAGAGCTTGATTTAGTTTTCTTTTTTTACTGATTATGTGCCAGCATAATTTTGTTTGACCCATATTTGAAACTCAGAACACTGATCAATTAAAACGCTGACATCAGCCTATTATCTATAATTATTCTACAAAATAAATGGATAACTGTAAGAAATATAGGCTTTGTCAAAGTATGTTTGGTTAAATGTCTAATTTATGTCTATTTTTGCGATTTTCTTCAAAACTCGGTAATAAATTCGCTCAAATCAACAAAGCCTCACACGACAATCTGTATACTCCGCGGCTATGAAGAGTAATTTTGATCCGAATGATTCGTTTGGAATAAGAACGGTTTCGCAGCTGACTGGCGTTGGTCAACACACGCTCAGGAAGTGGGAAAGCCGTTACAAAGCTGTTGAAGTGCGACGCACTGAAACGGGTCGACGGGTCTACAGTATTGGCGATGTTCGCAGGCTTAGCTGCCTCAAATATTTGGTTGACCAAGGGGAAACGATCAGCCGATTAGCTTCTTTAAGCGACGATGATCTTGAACAAAAATACAGAATGATTCAGGAGACATCTGAGTCGCAGCGGATCACTGCAGCCGGTGGAACGACAGAGTTTCCAGAAGGTGACGAGCCGACTTTAAAGGCGAAGGAAGAATCGGCCTCATCGGCAACTCGAATAGGGGTCTTCGGGGCGCATCTCGCGGCGAAGATAAGATTGCTAGACAAACTCCCTCGCGACATCGAAATCGTCTGTTGTGAAACATCACTGCACAAATTCCGCAGCAAGATTAAAACGGCAAAGCCGATCGCATTGATGATGGAGACGCCGTTACTCAATGACAATACTGTGAGGTTGATAAAGGACTTGATCGCCGAAAGTGACGCCAAGAAGGCGCTTGTTAGCTACCGATTCGGGAACCGGCAAATGATCAATCGGCTGCGAGAAGATGGCATAGTTTGTGTGAGGAATGTAGGCCATGGTGAGGAACTACTCGAGACAATTTCTACTGCAATCCGACAGCCTCTTACTGACAAGTCTGCTAGCCTCGCACCATCAATGTCCGATGAGAAATTCGATGTTATTCCTGCCAGACTGTTTTCCGATGAAGCTCTAGCCGAACTTCTGGTCGTAGACACCAACGTCGACTGTGAATGCCCACACCAATTGGTTGAATTGGTATCAAGCCTCAATGCGTTTGAACAATACAGTTCAGAATGCGCAAGCTCAAGCGAAGTGGACGCCCACCTCCATGATTACTTATATAAAGTTACAGCCGGCGTTAGAAAGAAGATGGAAGTTGCCTTAGAGACGCTTGCAATTGAAGAGGGGCTAATACCCGATTTGAGACAATCAAAAGATAAATAAACATCTCACGTTCTCGGTGTGAGACAAAAATCGCCGATTACTACCATTAACTCGAAGTCACCATCAACCGGAGAGCAACCACTGCCCCCAAGCGACCACTTGGGCGGACAAGGAAATAAGGAAATCAACGGCTATAATAGCTAAGGAGTAAGAGGAAAATGGTGGCCAGGGACGGAATCGAACCGCCGACACGGGGATTTTCAGTCCCCTGCTCTACCGACTGAGCTACCTGGCCATTTGTGTTTGTTGCTTTTTCTTCCTCAATATTTGATTATCGAATCTTTCAAAACCTACACTATCCAACGAAAGAGGGTTCCGTTTGGAGGGCGAATTACAAAGGAATTCGCTTCTTTAGTCAAGCATTTTTGTGGCTTGTTGCGCAATTTTTTCAGGATTAGAATTCTTCGCTTAATGGGTCGTTGGGATCGACCGGTGGAACGTAGTCTGCGGGCTTATCTGAGCCGCCGCCAAATAGAAACTTTTCCATTTCGGTGGTGATCATTTCTTTGGCTTTGGGGTCCATTGGATTAAGCCGATACTCGTTAATTAGCATGGTTTGGTGGTTGATCCATTGGTCCCATGCTTGCTGCGAAATGTTTTCAAAAATGCGTTTACCCAGATCACCCGGCCATGTTTGAAAGGGTAGGCCGGGAGCCTCTGTGTTTAGTTTTTGGCAAAATACAGTTCGTGACATGATTTTCTCTTGTAGCTGACGCTTTATCTAAGTCAGTTAGGCATAGCACTCTAACAGTTTTTTTACTGGCGCGGCTAATCCCAATTGTTGTTCGGAGTTTAGCATATACCAGGTTTGTTCTGCCTCATTTACCGCGGTGGCCTTGTCATTTAGACGGCAAAGCACGGGCGTAATTTCAAGGTGGTAGTGACTAAACGTGTGCTTATAAATGGGGAGTTCTTTAAGTATTTCAACTTGCTCAAGGTAGTCACCTTTGTCGCTCTTCAGTGAGCTGGTTTGTGGAGGGCACCATAAGCCGCCCCATATCCCGCTGGGTGGATTTTTTTGCAGTAAGAAAGCGTCTTCTTGGTTTTTAATTAACAGCATATAAGTCTGCTTAGTCGGCTTATCCTTTTTGGGTTTGCCGTGGGGCAGTTCAACTGTTCTATTGTCTTTGAACGCAATACAGTTTGTTTGCAAAGGGCAGATTTCGCACTTTGGCTTACTGCGGGTGCAGAGCGTTGCGCCGAAATCCATTATTGCCTGTGTGTATATGTCAACGCCTTGTGTGGGGGTGTTCTTCTCGGCAAGTTCCCAAAGCTCGGCTTCGACTTTTTTAACGCCATACCAGCCTTCTATTGCATAGAACCGTGCGAGCACGCGTTTTACATTGCCGTCGAGTATGGGAAAGCGCTGCTTGGATGAAAACGCGAGTATGGCACCGGCGGTAGATCGACCAATACCCGGTAGAGCGATTACGTTGTCGAAATCAGTAGGGAAAACGCCATCATATTGATTGGAGATGATTTTTGCTGATTTATGTAAGTTCCTAGCTCTGGCGTAGTAACCCAGCCCGGTCCAGTAGTGGAGTACTTCGTCCTCAGGAGCGGCTCCTAAGTCCTCGACTTTCGGAAAGCGCTGCATGAAACGCTGATAGTAATCGATGACGGTGGTGACTTGGGTTTGCTGAAGCATGATCTCAGAAACCCAAATCCGGTAGGCGTCTTGGGTGTTTTGCCAAGGCAGGTCGTGCCTGCCATGCTCTTGATGCCAATTTAGTAAGGTATCGCTGATCAGTTGCATATTGTAAAGCTTATGAGCTTTTATTCCCGAGCGCTTTCATTTATGGGTACTTCATTTGCGACAACCGACATTGGATCAGAACTAGACCAGACTCAAAGTCGCATTAAGTCTCGATCTTAGTGACACCATTTTCGCCGCCGAGCAACAGCACGTCGGCGCCTCGTCGAGCGAACAGTCCGTTGGTGACTACGCCAGCGATGTGGTCGATTTGGCTTTCCAGTTCAACTGGGTTATCAATCAACAAGTTATGCACGTCAATGATGACGTTGCCGTTGTCGGTCACTACGCCCTCTCTGAGCACTGGGTTACCACCCAATTTTACCAATTGGCGCGCAACGTAAGATTTGGCCATTGGTATTACTTCGATTGGTAATGGAAAAGCCCCCAATACATCGACTAACTTAGAGTCGTCGGCTATGCAGATGAATTTTTCGCTGGCCGCCGCTACGATTTTTTCACGAGTTAAAGCAGCGCCACCACCTTTAATCAAGTGTAGGTGTTTGGTCGATTCGTCCGCGCCGTCTACGTATATTGGCAGGTCGCCAACTTGGTCTAGTTCGAATACCTTAATGCCGTGACTGCGAAGGCGATCGGCCGAGGCTTCTGAACTGGCGACTGTTCCTTCGATACGACCTTTTATCTTTGCCAGTTCGTCAATAAAGAGGTTGGCGGTCGATCCGGTACCAACACCGATAATCCAATCCCACTCAATGTATTCGATGGCGGCTTCAGCGACGAGTTGTTTTGCTTGTTCAGGAGTCATGGAACTTCTCTTTTATTGCGTGTTGTTAGCGTTGGATTCTGTGAGGTTTGTTAGCGCTAAAAGCGGCTCACAAAAATAAGCTAGGCTTTCGTATAGGTGACATACTCGAACCTTGGTTCGGTGTCGGTGATTTTGGTTCTATTGGTTTCTTTAAAGTCTTGCCCAGAAAAGTTTGGGAAGAAAGTGTCCGCCATTGGAGCATCGGCAACTTCAGTCAGCTCTAATTTAGTCGCGTAGGCCAAAAATAGTTTGTAGATCTGTCCGCCGCCTATAACGAAGGCTTTTCCAGTTTCTTCCCGCTCCGCCAGTGCTAAGGCCTCTTTCAAGCTCTTGCACACTGAAACACCATCGGCCGACCAGTTTTCATTTTCTGTAAGCACGATGTTCTGGCGGCCGGGTAGCGGTCTGCCAATGGAATCATAGGTCTTACGCCCCATAATAATAGGTGAGCCCATGGTGAGTTCTTTAAAGCGAGGTAGATCACCTGGCAGGTGCCATAGAAGTTCGTTATTGCGGCCCATTTCACCGTTTTCACCGATCGCGGCAACTAAGATTACTTCCATATGGTTAAGCCTCTAGTTAAATCTCTGTGGAAAATGAAGGTCATTATAGTTAGACCGCGAAGAGTTAGACCGCGACGGGCGCTTTGATGGCTGGGTCAGAAACGTAATCAACCAGTTCAAAGTCTTCGAATTTAAAATCGAATAGGCTTTTAACCTCAGGGTTGATTCTCATGGTTGGCAGTGGTTTGGGGCTGCGGCTTAGTTGCTCGAGAACCTGCTCTTCATGATTGCTGTAAATGTGTACATCGCCAAAGGCATGAACAAAGTCGCCTAATTCGAGATCGCAAGTTTGTGCGACCATCATAGTGAGTAAAGCATAGCTGGCGATATTGAAAGGTACGCCCAAGAATAGATCGGCACTGCGTTGATAAAGCTGGCAACTCAATTTGTTGTCATGGGAGACATAAAATTGGAACAGCGTGTGGCAGGGTGGTAGCCCGGCTTTTGCCATTTCTTCTATTTCAGCGGGGTTCCAAGCAGATACAATCAGCCTTCTTGAGGTCGGGTTGGTTTTGATTTCGTTGACCACCCATTCTAATTGGTCAATGCCGGAAAAATTGCGCCATTGCTTGCCATAAACTGGCCCAAGTTCACCCCAAGTTTTAGCGAACTCAGCATCTTTACCGATATTGATGACAAACTCATCCAGTCTCTCTTCCCATTCGCAAGAATGTTTTTCTAAGTCATCTAAACCGTTTTTGTTTAGATAGTTTTGAAAAGGCCATTCATTCCAAATTCCTACTTTGTTATCAACTAGATATTTAATGTTGGTATCACCACGCACAAACCAGAGTAGTTCGTGAATGATTCCACGTAGAAATACCTTTTTGGTAGTGAGTAATGGAAAGCCTTCTGATAGGTCACAACGTAATTGACGGCCGAAAACACTGCGCGTCCCTGTGCCAGTCCGATCGTTTTTACCCACACCGTTATCGTATACGTCTTTTAAGAGATCTAAATAGGCTTTCATTATTTGCTATATCTAATGGGTGCGGTTCTAGTCTTTAATCCTAAGAAGAGTAATTCAGGATTATGACTCTTCTCTGGCTACAGCTCGGTAGCCAATGTCATCACGATGGTACATGTTTTCCCAAGAAATTTTCTTCACGCCTTCATAGGCCAGAGTCTGAGCTTCACTCACTGTGTTGCCGAGAGCGGTGACACACAGCACGCGACCGCCAGCAGTAGTGACATCGCCATCACTCATGCTGGTGCCAGCATGAAAGGTTTTGCAGTCATCTGTGTCGCATTGATCTAAACCAGAAATAACCGAACCTTTTGCGTAGCTTTCAGGATAGCCGCCAGCGGCAAGCACGACACCCAATGAGGCGCGCTCATCCCATTTTGCCGTTGCAGTGTCTAGTTTCTTTTCCAGTGCGCTCATGCACAATGAAGCTAAATCAGATTGCAAACGCATCATGATTGGTTGCGTTTCTGGGTCACCAAAGCGGCAATTATATTCAATCACTTTGGGCGTTCCGTCGTTGGTGATCATCAAGCCAGCGTATAAAAAGCCTGTATAAGGATGACCTTCAGACTGCATGCCTTTGACGGTTGGGTTAATCACTTCCTGCATAATTCGCTCGTGCATTGCTGGCGTGACCACTGGGGCGGGAGAATACGCGCCCATGCCTCCTGTGTTAGGTCCAAGGTCGCCATTGTCACGCGCCTTATGATCTTGTGACGTGGCCATTGGTAAAACGTTCTCGCCATCTACCATGCAAATGAAACTTGCTTCTTCACCCGCTAAAAATTCTTCCACAACAATGCGAGCACCAGCGTCACCGAACTTATTATCAATCAGCATATCTCTAGCTGCCTCAGTCGCTTGTTCAAGAGTTTGAGCAACGATTACGCCTTTACCGGCCGCTAGCCCATCCGCTTTTATAACGATTGGAGCACCTTGTTGCTCGATATACTCACAAGCCCTATCTGCGTCAGTAAACACGTGATATTCGGCGGTTGGAATTTGGTATTTTGCTAAGAAATCTTTGGTGAAGGCTTTACTGCCCTCGAGTTGGGCAGCACCCGCCGTTGGTCCAAAACAATTCAAGCCAGCTTTCGTGAAGGCATCGACAACACCGATAACTAAAGGCGCCTCTGGGCCAACAATCGATAGCTCGATTTCATTTTCGCTAGCGAAACTTACTAGTGCCTCGATGTCCTCGACACCAATATTCACATTTTCTAGCTTATTTTCACTCTTGGTCCCTGCGTTTCCTGGAGCAACAAATACTTGGGTGACGTCATTTGACTGTGCAACTTTCCAAGCTAGAGCGTGTTCACGACCGCCGCTGCCTATAATTAGTACTTTCATATTGATGATTGAGAAAAGCAGATGCTCTGAATAGTTAGTGTTTTGGATTGCGAATTTTACCTCGCTAGTGTCATAAAAACTATTGATTGAGGCCTGATACGCAAAGATTCCGGTCAATAAACCAAGGTTTTAGGTTTGGCGCTATTTTAAACAACTTGAATGTGTTCTATTTTAGAATAGTTGATGGACCACATACTTGAGGGGTTGAGTATTATGAGCAACGATTTTAATGTTGAAGAACAAGCGCAGTGGTTGGACTCGCTTGAAGTGAAACCTTTTGATTCAAAAGGCATCATGCTGGCGTCCAAGATTGCCAGAGAAGTAAGAAAACGATCCGGAGTAGTTGTTGCGTTGAGTGGTAAGCAAGCTGTTGCTGACTTGGGCAGAGCTGTGCTCGAAGTTGATGATCCAGATCTTAATCACTTGTTTACGGCGTTGCTGGACTCGGTGGCGAAAGAACCAGCCGAGGGAGCCGCAGCTTCTTTCAAAAAGAAGCTGCGCAGAAAATCAGCGGGTTCAGATAGTGACTCAGATCGATTTATTTAGCGGCTCATCGAACGTTCGATATTCAGTTTAATACATCACTTAGCTGCCACCACTAAATCCTTGCTGACGCCAAGCTTCGTAAACTACGATTGACACCGAGTTTGAAAGATTCAGGCTTCGATTGTTAGGTTGCATTGGAATACGCAACCTGGCCTTCGGCGCTATGCTGGTCATAATCGGTTCAGGCAGTCCATCGGTCTCAGAGCCAAACAACAACGTATCGCCCTCTCTGAAGGTCGCTTCTGTGTAAGCTCGCGTGCCTTTGGTGGTAATCGCAAAAACACGCTGCGGTCTAATCGATTTTGTAAAAGATGCATAGTCGGTGTGACGTCTGACTCGAGTGAGGTCGTGGTAGTCTAAGCCAGCTCTTCGTAAAGCTTTCTGTTCAAGCTCAAATCCCAATGGTTCAATCAAGTGCAACTCAAAGCCGACGTTAGCGGCAAGCCTGATAATATTGCCTGTGTTTGGAGGAATTTTTGGGTTATGGAGAACAACGTGCAGCATGTGAATAGCCTGATTTACTGGCTCTCTGCGTTAGCGCTGATCATATGTACTTGGCTTTGCGGGTACGGGATTGATATGCCTTTGGCGTCAAAACCTTTTTTAACCGCTTCCATAGTATCGTTATGAACACCCCAGTAGTCTGCAGTTTTCACCCAAGGACGCACAATAAAATTAACACTGCTGTCCGCTAATTCGTTTACTGCTACGACTGGTGCTGGGTTTTGTAAAACACGTTCGTCTTTCTCGACGATTTGCAACAGAACTTTTTTAGCTTGATCTATGTCATCGTCATAGCCGATACCGAACACCATGTCTATTCGTCTAGTGCCGGTAGAGGAGTAGTTGGTGATGTTGCTGTCTAATACTCTCGAGTTTGGGATGATCACTGCTTTATTGTCGCCTGTACGTAATTCGGTAGTAAAGATGCGAATATTCCTTACTGTGCCTGATGTGCCGGCAATGTCAGCAAAATCACCGACACGAATGGGCCTTAGTAATATAATTAATACCCCAGCCGCAAAGTTAGATAAAGAGCCTTGTAATGCCAAACCAACAGCGAGCCCCGCTGCACCTATAATGGCGACAAATGACGCGGTTTGAATTCCCAGTTGTCCCAACGCTGCAATGATCACCATGGCAAAAAGTGCCAAGTAAATTAGGCTGTCGAAAAAACCGATTAACTCTACGTCGATATCTTGCTTCTCCATACCTTTAATCGCAAGGTTGGTGATTCCTCTTGCCAAGCGTTTACCAATTACAAATATGGCAATCGCGAAAAGCAGTTTGATACCGTATTGAGCGGCAAGTTCAGATGCGGCTTTGATGTATTGCGAGTAAGCCTCGAAGTTAGTTTCCATAGTCTTTAAAGGTTTTTCTAGAAGGGAATTTATTAGGGTCTAATTGGATTTGGTTTTATTTTGTGTCCGCATCAGCTCGATCTTTAATGAGTGCCCCGATTTCATAATCTCAGTCAAACTCAGAGTAAGCGAAATTATCATGCATGCAAGGCTGGCGATAAACAGTGTTTCGCCCCCATTCTGTTGGTCAAACAACAAACACATCATCGCTAGTACGCAAAACAAGAACGCTAACACACCAAATGCTTGCATATACTTAATCAAGATGATTCGTAAGTGAAGGGACTGGATCTGTAACGCAATGTTATCGCTTTCATCATCGCCTGAGTGGCTATTGAGTGATCTAATAATGTTAGCAAGCGCCAGATATCTGTTGGTGTACGCTAAAAATAATAAAGAAATGCCCGGAAATAAAAAAGCGGGATCAGTGATGCTCAGTGTCATGTTGTCGGAGGCCCCAGTACTTATTCACTTGGCTATTTTACAATCAAGGTGTAAGTGCAATTACGCAATTCTAATGTTTTATTTACTGTTGCTAGTGTACATTGTAACTGGTTTTTGAATATCTTCATCCCTCTCTTTGATCTTTATAAAGGGTTCTTCCCAATCATGGGAAATTAATTACCCATTCATTTTATTCGCGGATTAGGTATTACTCATAGAGTTGAATTTGTTGTCATTGACCGCGTGACCGGTATTATCTGAGTAATCTTTTTCAAAGTAAGAAAACCTATGTCCATCTTTTTTCTCTGTACCCGCGTTTAAAGATGTGATGTTGGGGCCAGAATTTAGGTCAGCTTATTCAAATTATCCAGTTTTTGTGGAGATGTTTATCAGACTACGTCAACAACGGGCGCTTCTGGCTTTTTGGGTCTGAACACTCTTGCCAGCATTTTGAAAGAGACAACTCTTTATATTCTTATTAACTTTGCTCTCTCGACCAGACTGCTTGGTTATCAACCTATTTCTCGGCTGTCTCTACATTTGCTTGTTGGTTTGGTGTTAGCGTCGGTCTAGGCTCACAGTGACTTTAGTCAACATCAATGGTGATCAGTTACAATTTACCGTTTGCTCATCAAGCTGGTTTACACATAGCTGATCCAGTTTTGATGAGTTTTTTATCGGGCTTTTTGTTCAACAGTTCAGGCCTGCCTAGAACGGTTTGACGACAACTAAAAATACGATCGGGATTAATAAAATGACGGGAAGCTCATTGAGCCAGCGGTAGTAAACGTGGCCATGTGGAATTTCGTCTCGTTCAAACTTTTTCATGGTCATAGCGCACCAACCATGATACGCCGACAAAAATACAACAAGTAAAACTTTCACGTGCAACCAACCGCCGTTGAAGCCATAGCTAACCAACCATAAACCGAACACCCAGGTTGCAATCATTGACGGGGTCATTATTCCTCTCATCAGTTTTCGTTCCATTATTTTGAATCGATCTCGACTAATCTGGTCTTCTGACATTGCGTGATAGACGAATAGCCTAGGCATATAAAAAATGGCTGCCATCCAGCAGATAACGGCGATGATATGTAGCGATTTTACGTATAACATAAGTGGAGGATGATGCATTGAAGGTGAATCATAAGAATAGCGTAGCATAAAGTTTTTGATGTTGAAGTAAACCCTTGATCATCCTTTTGCATCTAACCTATATAGCCTCTTGTTTAGAGGCTAAACTTGTATCACCACCAGCTGAGATAGAAAAATGATGGATATAAAAAAGAAAGTAACTACATTCGCGATGATAGCGTGTTTATGGGCATCAAACGCCATGGCATGGGATTGTGATGAATCGAGGAAAATAGATAAAACCTTAGATATTGCTGAGCTACAAAAAATCAAAGTAGAAGCAGGGGCTGGCGAGTTATCGATAAAAGGGGTGGATGTTTCTGGAGAAATAGGCATTGTTGCCAAATTCTGTGCATCCGATGAGGAAGTCTTATCGAAGATGGACGTGGTCACAAAATTTGAAGACGATTATGCCGGAGTGGCAACGTATATTCCGAAAAAATGGAACGGCAATTATTCGGCTCGAATTGACCTGGAACTGACCGTTCCAAACTCGACTAATTTGGATGTCAGAGACAGTAGTGGTGACTTGCAAATCAAAAATGTAGCCAGTTTGAAACTGGTGGATTCTTCTGGGGATCTAGCCGTGAAGAATGTCTTTGGTCAAATGGAGTTAACGGATTCGTCTGGTGGTATTAAATTAAACAAGATTGGTTCAGTCGAGCTCACTGATAGCTCTGGAGACATTGATGCAAAAGATATCGGGGGCGATTTTATTGTGTTGGTTGATAGCTCAGGGGATATGGAGATTGAGTCGGTAGAGGGCAATTTGCTTGTTAAAGTGGACAGTAGCGGTTCAATTTATGTGGATGAAGTCAAAGGTGATTTTGTCGTTGAAAAAGACGGATCAGGTAGTATCGATTATCGAGATGTTGATGGAGAAGTGAGTATCCCGGCACGTAAACGATAGTTGTTTGACGGATAGTTGGTATTTTTGAGAAGTGCTTTTTTCTGCAGTATGTAGATGCTATTGTGGAACACAAGCGTGGTTTTGCGCTGCGCTCTAGGTGGTCCAGTTAGGTTATTGGCGACTTTAGCTCGGGCTTGATCTCAGACTCAAAGTATCGAGGGTGAAACTATGTTGCGATCCGTAGAAATGAAGCACTTTATCCAAAAAGACCCAGTTAAGGTCAAGGCCGATGATGATGTTTATGAGGCCATAAGGCTATTATCTGCTTACCGTGTATCGGGCGTATGCGTCGTTGACGATGGCGGTTACCTGGTGGGAATATTGTCGGAGCTGGATTGCCTAAAAGCCATATTGAGCTCCGTTTATAATAAAAGTCCGGTGGGTAAAGTTGGTGAATTTATGACCAAGGAAGTCATCACGGTAAAAGCCACAGACAACATCGTCGATGTCGCTAGCGACATGCTTAATTTTAAACATCGTCGTCGACCAGTTATAAGCGATGATGGCTTATTGATCGGTCAGGTAACATGCCGACAAATCCTAAATGCAGTTAAGGAGTTTGGTGGCAGCGACTAGATTGTTGATAACGATCATTTTCTTAAAGCACTAGGCTTTCGCAATTTGGAGATAATCTTCAAGCATGTTATTGAGCATATTGTGGCCGAATGTTGTTGGTCTAATTCTGTTGGAGATCTGTTCTAATAAGCCCAGTTCAGTGTGCTTATCTAATAAGGGTTTTATCTGAGCAAGCCTTTGACCACTGCGTTGCTCGAAGTGATTAATTTCGAAGCCGCTGTTTAATCGTAATGCATTCAACATAAACTCAAAGGTGATATTCGCTCCCTTAATCTTGTCTGTGCTGCCTATCTTGCTTGCTTTTGAGAGGTAGCTGGCTGGGTGTTTAATCTTCCAGCGCCGAAATACGTCCTTATTGGTGGTGATTTTGCCGTGAGCGCCTGCACCAATTCCAAGGTAATCTCCGAATCCCCAATAATTTAAATTATGTTGACATTGCCTATGAGGCTGCGCGTAGGCAGACACCTCATAATGTTGATATCTCGCTCGCGCGAGCTCTTCTTGGAGTGCTTCTTGCATGTCCCAAAGCGTTTCATCTGATGGTGTCACTGGTGGTCGATGATGGAATAGGGTATTAGGCTCTATGGTTAGCTGATAGCAAGAGAGGTGTGTTGGTCGTAATTCCAGAGCGTGCCTCAAATCTTTAAGTGCTTGCTCAAGTTTTTGTGACGGTAATCCAAACATTAGGTCTAGGTTGAAATTATCGAATCCAGCTTGAGTTGCAAATTTGGCAGCGGCAATAGCTTCATTGCTACTATGAATACGACCTAGCGCAATGAGGTGTTGCTGATTGAAAGATTGAACTCCGATTGACAATCGATTTATACCGACTTCACGAAAGCCCTTGAACTTACATGCATCACTGCTGCCTGGGTTTGCCTCCAGTGTGATCTCGGCTTTGGTATTAAAGTTTAATCGCTGTCGTAACTCACAGAACAAAAAATCGTATGATTCAGCCGTAAACAGAGACGGGGTTCCTCCGCCGATAAAAACCGTATGAATCTCGCGGTCGGTGATAATGTTGCCAAAATCCGTTATATCTCTGTCGAGATCATTGATAACGGCCTGAATATATTCGTGTTCGTCCACGACGCCTTTTGATTGATGCGAGTTGAAGTCGCAATACGGGCATTTGCGTTCACACCAAGGAACATGGATATATAAGCTTAAGGGAATGGATTGCCAATCGAATTGCATACACGAATTGTAGTGTTTATTGGCGTGATTGGCTAATCGCTATTGAATGAGAATAGCCGAGGGATTAAGGTTCACGCCCAACTAAAAATACCGTTACGAGAGCTGATTTAAATGAATATTGTATGTTTGGACCTAGAGGGCGTTCTGATACCAGAAATATGGATAAACTTTGCAGAAAAAGTGGGAGTCAAAGAGCTTACGGCAACCACGAGAGACATTCCTGACTACGATGAATTAATGAAATTTCGTTTGGATTTGTGTGCCAAGCATGATTTTAGAATTCAAGATATTCAGGAGGTAATCTCTACATTATCTCCGCTTGAGGGTGCCAAGGAGTTCAGCTGCGCACTTCGCCAAGACTATCAAATGATTATTTTATCGGATACCTTTCAAGAATTCGCGACACCAATGATGCGTCAGTTAGATTGGCCAACTATTTTCTGTCACGAATTAATTATCGGCGCAAACGGCAAAATTGAAAATTACAAACTTAGAAAGGCAGACCACAAGCGAGAGACTGTTAAAAGACTGCATGAGTTAAACTTCAATGTAGTGGCCGCTGGTGACTCATATAATGATACAACCATGTTGAGCGAAGCAGAGCAGGGGATTTTGTTTTGTCCACCTCAAAATGTCATTGACGAATTTCCTCAATTTCCAGTCTCAAAGTCATATCAAGAACTTAGAGCTGAGATAGACTCGGCAATTGTGAAAATGCCAAAACGATAAGACGTGTTTACAAAACTTTAAGGACTTTGGGCATGGTCAGAGCTAGTCTCCTCGCTTAAGCGCACGATTAGTCCTGACACCGCGCTTGTCTGGTTTTCTCGTCTCAAAGCTTATTTTTGGTTGCGCTGCAATTTGCTCAGACACTTTCTCCCTTGTTATTTTGCTGTTTTCGGTCTCACTATAAAGTGTTTGCGCTACGCTGGCTGGTCCTCGATTATCGCTCAGTAGACGGATCTCGACTTCCATTTGGTGAAAACCGCGCTTTATTGAAACGATGTCTCCAGCTTTGACCATGGCTGCCGGTTTACAGTTTTGTCCGTTGAGTGATACCTTCGACGTTTTTAGAGCCTTTACGGCTAGCTGACGCGTTTTAAAGAAGCGAGCAGCCCAAAGCCATTTGTCGATTCGTACCTTATTTAACTCATTATTAGTGCTGAATCTCATTGTGGTTTAGCGATATACATTGGTTGGGAACATTAAATTTTTCAATTTGTCGTGAAAAAGTCATAACTTTGACGCAGTTTCGAGCTATACTACGAGATATTATTTTAAATCATAGTTTTACGCGTCGCTTTTAAATAATTCTCTCGAGCAAGTCTGCGTTAAGAAAAGACATCAAGGGAAGTGATATTGAGTAAAACTACCAACGAAGTTCATATTTTTAAGCTTAGTTGTTAGATATCTTAGTTGTTAGATACCTTAGTTGTCATACGCTAAGTTGTCAGATACTAAGTCGAGTGGCCTAACATTAGATTCAATAGTTAGACGCTGTGGGTTTTGGTGTTAAGTAGCGCTACTAGAAATAGTTAGAGTAGGCTTTGATTCTTTAACCACTGGCTCTGATAGAAAGATTACGCCCTTGAACCAACTTTGTTGTTTGATTCAGACGTGAGATTTTAACACCTTACGTCGACGTTAGAAGAGACAAGATTCTACCTGGAGCTGTAAATACACAGCGTCTTTGGGAATAAATTGAAAACTCGACGATGTTCGAGTGAGAGAATATGAAAACGCTAGACGTAAATAGACTACTGCCACGGAAATTGGCAAGCTCAGGTGCCTTAAAGGCCAACTGGGTTAAGCACGCTTTTGCGTTCGCTTTTTTTGGTCTGGTCAACGCGTACTCGGTCAGTGCTGAAGATGCGCCAATGGATTTGGTAGATTCGATTTTAGCTGAAAACGCTCCACCGTTAATCGCAAACCCAATTAAGCTGTCTGGAGACTTCGATATCTTACTCAATGAGAATGGGGAGAAAGACTCCTTTCTTGGTAAAAGCGAGATTTGGTCCGACAATTGGGGTGTGAGTGCTCAGCTTAAACAGAATGAGCAAAGTAATGTTCTCGGCCTACCCAAAGATTCGAGTTTCTTCAACCTTGATGTGAAACGCAGATTTGGTACTCAAGACAAATCGAATATAGAACTCGGTTTGGGATGGCAATCGCTCAATATTGAGTCGCAGCTTGATGCTAGTGGCCCCAAGTTGTCGTTGTCAGGAACCTATAATCTGCTAAAAGATTTCCAAGTTTACGGCGCCACATCATACTTCCCGGAATTGGAAGACACACTGAAGTCAGATCAATCTCTTAGTGCTTATGAGTTTGAAGCCGGTCTTTTGTATAAGCCTCTGCCCTCGGTCTCGCTAAAGGCAGGGTATCGCGTCTTCAATTTGGATTTGGAAGATCCAACACTAGAGGAATTGGGGTCGACGTCAGGGTTCTTGCTGGGTACAGATTTAAGCTGGTAGGTAACCAAATAGAGCACCAAGTTCAGTGGATGAACTCCAAGGTAGATTATTGATTATTGTTCCCTCACCTCGTTTTGTATCTCTCAATCCAGTATGCCTGCGGATTTCTAGACGCTTTATTTAGCCCTCGTGCGTGAACTTAGACTTGCCTTTATGTGTTTAAATTAGGCTGCAACAAACAAGCCCAAGTGGCCTGCAACGTCGGTATTGAGTGCAAACGGTTTTCTTTTGGTTTAATTGGGTCCAACTAGGTCAAGGTAAGTAGTGATGCCAAAGCTTGGCATCACTTTGAGGAATATTAAAATTGAGCTTAGAGCTTGGGTTCAGAATTAATTAGCTTGCTTATATACAACACCGTTTTTCATCACAAACTGGACATCTTCTAGCAGCTCAATGTTGTTGATTGGGTTTCCTCTAACTGCAATTAAATCAGCAAATTTCCCCGAACTGATCGACCCTAGATTATCGGATTCCCCCAGTAGGTCGGCAGCATTGATGGTTGCTGCCCTGATTGCTTCCATTGGTGGCATACCAGCCTCTACCATTAACTTGAACTCCTTTGCATTATCGCCATGCGCTGAAACACCGCTGTCTGTGCCGAACGCGATTTTTACTCCGGCCTTGTAAGCTTTGGTGAAATTCCCTTTTAACTGAGGTCCAATGCTCCTTGCTTTTGGCCTAACAATTTCTGGGAAGTAACCATCAATTTCAGCCTTTTCTGCTACAAACTCGCCGGCCAGAATTGTTGGTACTAAATAAGTGCCATGCTTTTTCATCAGCTTTCGCACTTCATCAGTCATTAGTGTCCCGTGTTCAATACTGTCTACTCCAGCTTTGATGGCTCTTATCATACCTTCGCCACCGTGTGCGTGAGCAGCTACTTTCATGCCGTAGTCATTGGCGGTAGCGATTATTGCCTCAAGCTCGTCAACCATAAATTGTGGATTCTGACCATTTTTTGCTGTACTTAACACACCTCCTGTGGCCGTAATTTTAATAAGGTCTGCACCTTCCTTATATCTTTGTCGTACGGCTTTTCGTGCCTCGGCAACACCATTTACGACGCCTTGCTTAGCAATCGGGTCACCCATCAGAGAGTCTCTTACCCCGTTAGTTGGATCGGCATGCCCTCCTGTTGTAGCGAGTGATTTGCCTGCAGTATAAATCCTCGGTCCAATGGCAATATCTTGCTTAATCGCGTTTCTCAAAGACTTCGTTATCGTTCCATCGTCTCCTAGGTTTCTAACCGCTGTAAATCCAGACAAAAGCGTTATTTCTGCATATTTGGCTGCCCTAAATGCGAAGTCAGCAGGATTTAGGCGAAACCCCTCCGAATAACTCTGTGGGCTACTTTGAGAGGTAAGGTGCACATGCATGTCGATCAGCCCAGGAAGGCAGGTGTGATCACTTAAATCGATTACCCTACTGGTACCAAATGATGAGTCTGAAACCGACAGAATTTTACCGTCCTGTATCTTTACGACCCTTGGTCCAGTAACACTGGCTGATTCAACATCAATTAAATTCGCGCATTTGACTGCGATGATTTCTGCGGCTGCACTTTGCGCTAAAACCGAAGTTGCTAATGTAACCAGTGTCTTTTTCATGGTGTGCTGAACTTTTGTTGTTAACAGATACCCACACTTTATATCCAGCAATTTAAATTGGCAAATACCTGCTTTAGTCTGTTCTATCGCGTGAATGGAACGAAACCGAATATGGTTTTGGGGTGTTTATCGGTGGCAATTAAAAAGCCCATATCATCAAGTCGTACTATCCCTTCCCAGTTACGCCCTTCCTTGCTGGTCATAAGAAGTTGAATGGGCGCTTCTTTTGTGCGTTCTATCCTATCGTTATTGAACTGGTATTCTACTAACCGTTCGGTATTGTAGGATCGTTTATGGCTCGCGCCTTTACCGTATTCTGTTGCCAAGGGGTCGTTCGCACCCCGAGCAAATCTATCACCACTGTACTGATAGTTGATTACCCAAAACCTATTGTCCTCGTCAACGCTAGTGGCGTCTGTTAAACGATAGGGTAGGTGGCTGATGTCAATCGAACTCTGTTCTCCTGTTACTCGATTTACCCGGTTAGCCTTTGGAAACGCAACCGCTCTTTGATCATAAACTTCATGCAAGCTTACAAGATGTTCACCGTGCAACACGATTGCTTCCTCTCCTTTATTGTGGATGCCGCTTTGAGACTTTATGTAGCGGATTTGATCTGTTCTTACGCTGATGTTAGGCGTTGATCCAGCAAGGTCTAATTCAGCAGGCACTAGGTAAGCCTGATGTGTTCCTAACAAGTTTTGTGCCTCTATACTAAGCCAGATGACGTTATCTTCGCAGGCAATTGCTTCGAAGCCTTCAAAAAAAGACATGCGATCTCGTATTTCGTTTTCATATACTAAGAGCTTTTGGGCTCTGAGTTTTGTCTCTCGAGAACTCGAGTTTAAGTAAGATAGGATTTCGCTTTTTGAAACGGTATAGAAGTATGAACGATTGGAACCAGTGAATCGCTCTGGATATTGAGGTAGTAAAATCAACAGCTCACCACACCATGCGAGCCCAGAGATTTCTATATCTGGTTCATCTAGGGGTGACGCCAGTTTAATGATAACAACTTCTGTTTCCTCACTAGAGCTAGCGCTATGACTCAGTATATTTAAGGTCAAAATCAGAATGGCTAGGATTTTAAATAGATTTTTGCTCATAAACTCAAAAAGAAAAAGGGCCAGCAAAGCTGGCCCTCAATCTTACTCTATTGTGTAAGAAAAATTAGAATTTAACTTCGATCCCGATACGTGCTTCCCACACAGAAGGGTCTTCAAGCAAGTTAGTAATGTTTGATGGATCAAACGATTCAAACACATATTGACCTTGCGCGTTAACGCTAGAGTCAATAACTTGAGCACTTACAAAACGTGCGTCGTATTGCTCTCCCCAACTGTCATTCAGAAGGTTAAGAACATTGCGTACTTTTGCATATAAGCGTGGTTTGAAGCCATTAAACTCAGGTAGCTCTTGATCGATACGGAAATCCACACGAGCGCTCGCTTTAGACTTCGCGGTGTTGCGTCCCACGAATGTACCTCGAGTTAGGCCGTTAGCATCGATAAACTCGTTGAATCCTGCGATATCAAAGCCTTGCTCATAAATCACTGCACCATCATTAGATGTTGGTACATAGAGTAGCTGGCGGCGACCGCGACTATTGGCTTCCAAACCACTGTTGCTCATGGTGTAACTTGTACTTTGACCATCTTTGTATACACCGTAGATTGAGAAACGAGTCGCAAGGTCACCAAAGAAGTTCTTTTGAAACTTATAACGCATCGTCAAACGATGAGGTACTTCGTACTCAGAAGTGCCTGCTTCAACAGAATTAGGGTTGCTTGTAGCAACGTTGGCAAAGTTTGAGAACGCTACTGAAGAGTTCATACCTGCGACATCTTCAACATCACTGTAGGCATATCCAACCGTAAATTCAGCGCCCGAATCAAACTGCTGCTTAGCACTGAAAGAAACAACTAGAGCGTCTGCATCGTTGTCCGAGTTTGTCAACATGAAGTTATCAAAACCACGCACATTTGAGTAAACTGGCGCGCCCGCTGCGGTGCGACCTGTGATACTTTGAGCTAAGTCAACGTAGACAGCCGAATCGCGTTGTTTCGAGTACAACAAATCTGCGTCGATCGTCAAGCTGTCGTTTACATCGAAGGTAGCGCCTAACGCCAATTTCAATTCATTAGGTTGCTTGTAGTTAGGGTCAACAATCGCTAACCGACCGATAGCTGCATCATCTGAGGTCGTAGAAGCAACAGCATCCACAAGTGCTTGTGGGACGTCGAAACCAGGTCTGCCTTGGCCGCTAAGTGGCAAGTTGAAGATTGACTCGTCGAAAGACTGTCTCAGCTGAACGTTGGTGATACCGTCGTTACTGTATGAGTTTGAAATCCATACATTCGGGTTGCCGCCTGAGAACACTCCTAAGCCACCACGAAGAGTAAGTTGATCGGTTTTATTCCAAGTGAAACCAAAGCGTGGCATTAATAAATCAAGACCATCGATATTAGCGTCGTTTCTTACGCCAGTTATGTCGGTGAAGGCTTGATTAAAACGAGGACGATCGCCAATTTCAAATTTTTCATAACGCAATCCGCCAACCACAGTCAGATCAAGATCCGAGAAGAAATACTCGTCTTGGATAAAGAACGTTTTACGAGTGGTAGTGAAGTTAGCCGCTGCGTCTTGCGCATTGTTGGTTCCACCACCGCTTCCGTAGTAGATACGGTTTGGCAAGCCAAGTTCAAACTTATCGATACCGCTCAGTCCACCAAAACCTGAATCGTCGAAGAAGTCGTACTCACCACCGTTGGAATGTTGAACAAACAGATTAAATACTTCCAATTCGTCTTGCTCATAGCCAGCTGTAATTACGTGATCGCCTGCGAGATACTGGAAGTTCAGCTTGATCAAATCCGAAGTGTAGTTTAGGTCGTTAGCTTGACGAGAGTCGTCTGCACCAAGATAAACAGTGTTTCGGCCAATACTGATTTGGAAATCTCCAAAATCAGGATCGCCAACGGTAACCTGTGAGTCATCCAACTCGTTACGACTCAAGAAAAGTTCAGAAGAAAGATTGTCTGTCCACTGTGAATTCAGTTTGAAGATGCTAGTGGTTAGATCGCTACCTTTATTATAAAAGTGGTTTGAGAATTCAAACTCATTCAAATCGCCGTCTGAGGCGCGTGTCTCAACACCTTCAAAGCTGTTGTAGATAAAAGACGCTCTATGAGAATCATTGATATCCCAGTCTATTCTACCAAGCAATTTTTCGATGTCGTTTGAACCGTTTCCTGGTTGTCCGCCTGGGTTATAGCCGTAAACGTTTTGAGCAATATTCAAAATTCGTTCATAGTCAGCTTGGCTTAACCAATCACGTTCGACTCCGCTACCTGAGCCGGCGAAACCTTGAGATGTGAAGCGTGGTGATTCTTCTTGTTCATATGAAATTGAGAAGAACAAGCTATCTTTGATGATTGGCCCACCTAGAGTGAAGCCATAAGTATCTTCGGTGTAGTCTTGACCGCCACCAACATCGATATCTTCACCGCCAATGCTGATAGTATCACCACGGAAAGAGTCACTTGAGTATTCATAAAACACGTTTCCGTGGAATTCATTGGTACCAGACTTAGTAACAGCGTTAATCGCACAAGCTGAGAAGTCGCCGTAAGTTACGTCGAAAGGAGCTAGTTCAACAGAAACGTTTTGGATGGCGTCGAATGGAAAAGGTTGTCCATTGGCAGTAGCAAAACCGTTGTTGTTTAAACCGAAGCGATCAGCTTGCGAAACACCGTCGACTGTGATGCCATTGAAGCGTGGGTTTTTGCCACCACAGTTAACACCAGATCCTCTTGTTGAGTCGTCTAGGTTGATGCGCGGGTCATTACTGAAAACATCTTTGATGTCACGCTCAAAAGCAACTGCGTCTTCAAGATCTGCAAGTGAAAATATAGCAGATGGCCCAGATGCCACGTCTGCGATATTGAGTGCTTTACCAGTTACCACAACCTCTTCAATCGCTTCTGGAGCGGCCTGTATAGTGAGATTGTAGATATCGCCAAGCGCGATGTTGTTAACTTTAACAGTCTGACCATTAGCCGTTACGACAAACGGTCCACCAACCGAAAGGTTTGATGCGAAAAACGTTCCCGTGTTGTTAGAACTTACGCGGCGGGTTGCGCCAGTTCTTTGGTCAACTACTGTTACTTCAACATTTGAAACTGGAGCTCCGGAGACATCTAAAATTTTACCCCGGATCGAAGACGTTGTGGTTTGGGCAATGCTTGC
>JAKVBA010000031.1:16586-66930 GCA_022447525.1 Gammaproteobacteria bacterium | reverse complement strand
TGCGGCTTTTGGCGGCGCAGTAGGTCTAGTCAGCTGCTGCGACATCGCCATCGGCAGTCACAATGCAAGCTTTTGCCTGAGCGAAGTAAAGATTGGCCTTATCCCTGCAACGATATCCCCATACGTGATCGCAGCAATGGGTGAGCGCCAAGCGCGTCGATACTTTCTTACTGCTGAGCGTTTTAGCGCGGCGACCGCCTATCGCATTGGTCTATTGAGCGAATGCTGCGATCCCGAGGATCTCGATAGTACGGTTGATAAAATGGCCGCTTCGCTACTAAAAAACGGTCCAAGAGCACTCAAAGAGGCAAAGAGTCTAGTCCTAGATTATCGAAACCAAGAGGTAAACGATGAGTTAATCAAAAACTCCAGTGCACGTATCGCCAGCACTAGGACCTGCGCTGAAGGACAGGAAGGCTTGGGTGCATTTTTAGAGAAACGCAGCCCTAGCTGGGTAGTTGACGACCAATTGACGACCGAAAAACAAAAACCAACACAAAGGGTTACTGACGAAGGTGAATGCAATGTTCAGTAAAATATTAATCGCTAATCGAGGCGAAATTGCCTGCCGAGTAATAAAGACTGCAAAACGGCTTGGTATTAAAACCGTAGCGGTCTATTCAGACGCCGACACCAATGCGCTACACGTAGATTTAGCCGATGAAGCCATTCGTATCGGCAAGGCACCGTCTAGCCAATCTTACCTTCTGGGCGAGACGATTATTCAAGCGGCGAAAAAAACCGGCGCTCAGGCGATTCATCCTGGCTATGGTTTTCTCTCAGAAAACGGCGACTTTGCAGAACTGTGTGCTGAAAATGGCGTTACTTTTATAGGTCCACCTTCATCATCAATTAGAGCAATGGGATCAAAGTCCGCAGCTAAATCCATTATGGAAAAAGCCGAAGTCCCGTTGGTACCGGGTTACCATGGCGACGACCAAGACCCTGCCCTGTTGAAACAAGCAGCCGATGAAATGGGATATCCAGTACTACTAAAAGCCGTTGCTGGCGGCGGTGGCAAAGGTATGCGCCAAGTTTGGTCAGGTGATGAGTTTAATCAAGGCTTTGAAGACGCACGTCGAGAGGCGCTAGCAAGTTTCGGTAACGGTGACATGTTGGTAGAAAAATATTTAACTCAGCCCAGACACGTTGAAGTCCAAGTATTTTGTGATGGGCATGGTAACGGAGTCTACTTATTTGAACGAGATTGCTCAGTACAACGCAGACATCAGAAAATAATTGAAGAGGCGCCCGCGCCTGACATCAGCAAAGAGCTGCGACAGATGATGGGCGAGACCGCCGTTCGCGCCGCCCAGGCAATAGACTATCGCGGCGCCGGTACCGTGGAGTTTTTACTTGATGTCGACGGTTCGTTTTACTTCATGGAAATGAATACAAGGCTACAAGTTGAGCACCCGGTCACAGAATTGATCACTGGGCAAGACCTGGTCGAATGGCAATTAAAAGTAGCGGACAATCAACCACTACCACTTGAGCAAGAACAACTCAACATTGATGGTCATGCGTTCGAAGCTAGAATCTATGCTGAAGACCCTAGCAATGATTTCCTTCCAACCACAGGCACGCTACATACACTGATAACACCGGAAGAAACGAACAACGTAAGGATTGATACCGGAGTGCTACAAGGTGATGAAGTCAGCCCTTTCTATGACCCCATGATCGCCAAACTCGTCGTTTGGGGTGAAGACAGAAGCGCAGCATTGCGACGACTTGCCAAGGCATTACGTGAATATCGAATCAACGGCGTCACTACCAACCTCAGCTTCCTGTATGATCTGGCTACTAACGAAGCCTTTCAAAATGCTGAATTAGACACTGGATTTATAGAAAAACATCACGCTGAGCTATTTAAACAAGACGGAAGCAGCGTGACAGATAACTTAGTGTTTGCGGCAGTTTACCTTCATCTTTCTTCGCAAAATGAATCTTGTGACGACCCATGGAGTAGCGCCAACGCTTGGAAAATGAATCAAGCAAACATTGTATCCCAGGAATTAGAAATCAACGATACACCCTATTTAGTTGAATTAGAATTATGTGAGCATCAATTCGGACAGCATGGCTTTGTGGTATGTATTAATGAAGATCGCTTGGTCGCATCAGCCACATTACGGGGAGAGCAATTAACCCTCACACTGGATGGACATAAACGTACAGCGACTGTTTCCAAAGACGATATGGGGCTAGTGATATTCACTGATCGTGGCGCATCTCACGTTAACGTTCTGGAACCAGACCTAGGGGAGGATCAGGCTGGGAGTGCGGAAAATGCATTCATTGCGCCAATGAATGGAACTGTGATCGAACTTATGGTCGAACCTGGTGCCACAGTGCAAGCTGGTCAAGCCGTTTTAGTTCTAGAGGCCATGAAAATGCAACACACTATGCATGCGCCAGATCACGGGGTAGTGAAGGAGTATTTCTGCAAGCAGGGCGACTTAGTTGACGGAGGATCTTCACTTCTGGCCTTTGAAGCCGCCGAATAAACAATATTTGAAACTCACATGAATGATTTCGTTACCATATTTGAGGTTGGCCCACGAGATGGATTGCAGAACGAGAAGCAACCTCTTGAGGTGGTTGACAAAGTTAGTTTAATCGACGATTTGTCACAAACAGGCCTCACAAAAATAGAAGCAGGCAGTTTTGTTTCGCCAAAATGGGTACCACAAATGGCTTCTACTGCCGAAGTGTTTGACGGTATACAGCGCAATGAAGGAATTGCATATACGGCTTTGACCCCAAACTTGAAAGGGTTTGAGGGGGCCCTTGCCGCCGGCGTCGATGAAATCGCCATTTTCGGAGCCGCGTCTGAGAGCTTTTCACAAAAGAACATAAATTGCTCCATTACCGAAAGTATTGAACGTTTTAAACCAGTTATCGCAGCCGCTAAAGCGAATAAAATTCCTGTACGCGGCTATGTCTCATGCGTAGCTGGATGCCCTTACGAAGGCGAAATTGAAGCCTCAGTTGTGGCAAGGGTAAGTAAAACCCTATTTGAAATGGGGTGCTATGAAATCTCTTTAGGAGACACCATTGGTATCGGCAACCCAAAGACCATCAGCAATATGCTGAGTGCAGTCTTGACGGAGGTTCCAGTAGAAAAACTAGCCATTCATTGCCACGATACTTATGGACGCGCTTTAGCAAATATATGTGCTTCATTAGACGCTGGTGTTCGCACCATCGATAGTTCTGTAGCAGGACTTGGAGGGTGCCCCTATGCAAAAGGTGCCAGCGGCAATGTAGCCACCGAAGATGTACTCGATCTGTTGGGTGGATTAGGTTTAAACCATGGAATAGACCTAAATCAAATAATCAAAATCGGCAACAGTATCTCAAATAAACTAGGCCGCTCGAATCAGTCTAAAGTTGCTATTGCATTAACTTAAATAAGAAACCATATTGAACTCAAACCGGCACATTTCACCATGAAAACTATCTATATTTGCGCTACCAATCGAACACCGCTTGGAGGATTTCAAGGCTCTTTTTCTTCTTTAACAGCTACTGACCTGGGGGCGGAGTCAATTAAAGGCACACTCAATAAAGCTGGAATTTCAACTAGCTCTATCGATGAAGTTTACTTTGGCAATGTGATTAGCGCGGGTCTCGGTCAGGCACCCGCTCGCCAAGCGGCATTAAAATCAGGAATCGACATATCAACTCCTTGTACCACTGTGAGTAAAGTATGTGGTTCCGGTATGAAGGCCATCATGCTCGCTGCCGACAATATCCAATGCGGCCACAGTGAGTTAGTAATAGCAGGCGGCATGGAAAGTATGTCTAACGCACCGTATTTGCTCAATAACGCTCGTTCTGGCTATCGTTTGGGCCACAACGCAACGAAAGACTCCATGTTTGTCGATGGCTTGGAAGACGCCGAAAGTGGTCGCCTTATGGGGGAGTTTGGCCAACAAGTTGCCGACAAATACGCAATCAGCCGAGAGCAAATGGACGACTACGCTATAGAATCACTGCAACGTGCCATCAACGCGACTGACAATGATGCCTTTGCCAACGAAATTTCTCCGGTAACAATGAGAACTCGCAAAGGCGAGACCGTGGTTGAGAAAGATGAACAACTCGCAAGTGCAAAACCCGAAAAAATTCGAACACTTAAACCAGCCTTTGCAAAAGATGGATCGGTCACTGCCGCTAACTCGAGTTCAATATCGGACGGCGCGGCCTCGATGATTGTTTGCGCTGAAGAGGCACTCTCTAAAAACAGCATAAGCCCCGAAGCCAAGCTAGTGGCTCAAGCCAGTCATGCGCAGGCTCCGGCTGAATTCACACTTGCACCCATTGGAGCAATTAGAAAAGTCTTGGCTCAAACGGGTTGGAATAAAAATGACGTTGATCTATTTGAGATAAACGAAGCATTCGCCGTCGTTGCGTTGCTCGCAATGAATGACTTAGATCTAGATCACAAAAAGGTCAATATCCATGGCGGAGCCTGCGCTCTGGGGCACCCACTTGGTGCTTCTGGAGCGCGAATTATCGTGACTCTAATTCATGCTCTTAAACGCACAGGTGGAAAACGAGGCATTGCATCACTTTGCATTGGCGGGGGTGAAGCAACTGCTGTGGCGATAGAGTTAATCTGATTTTAGCAACCAGACATCCCCAACTGGCTGTCCGGAACTTCGTTCCAAATTTTCACAACGATCGCTTGGCATCTTAAAACTAATTCGATTGTTTTTAAAACGGGTTTTGACGGCCATTGATCGATAGTTTTGAACAGAATCCAAGCGGGCTTTCAAAGAGCCCTTGTCAAGCTATGCTGCAACATAATCTCGATTTCATGGCTTGTATGCCGATAAATTAATGTGAGGCTGCTATCTAACATCAAAGTACCTGCTTAATTCCATGGTCTCATTGTACTGAGACAGTAATGAGCTATTTCGTCTCATTTATCGAGACCGTCTTTTCCTCATTTTCTAATGACAAGCACATATTCACAAAAACGGTGGGGCGTTAAAACACCCACCAATTGTGATCAGGAGTAAATATTAACATCGACCTTAATCAGATTTATCCAACAAAAATCAACGAAACTGCAGAGATCATTTTTCTTAGTCAGCTTGATAATACTGTTTTAGGTTGTTTTTTTATCGTTGATAATATTCATCGACGCGACACCACTGTTGCCAAGCTCTACCGAGGCAAAAGGTCCACCTAAATATAAATGCTCTGGATCATGCAAGTCTAAGGCCGGTGTGTCTGCCAATACCTCATCAGCAAATTGTTCAGCGTTATCTTTTGGCCTATATCCGAGATAAGCGGCCTTGCTATTATCAACTGGACACCGATCGTTGTTCGAAATACCGTATACCACGGTGAATTTAGTCACGGGTGTAGTAATCGCCTGTTCCACCATATGAATTAAGTCATCATAAGACAACCAGGTTCCCAGCGCTCTGGCGTTATTAACTTGCGCACAACTAAAGATTCGCATACAGACTGACTCAATGCCGCGTTTGTCCCAATATAGACTCGCCAAGTCCTCGGCAAAACATTTAGCCAAACCATAAAACGTATCGGGCTTGTGCGGGGCGTCTAAGCCGATGCCCTCAGTACGTGAATGCATTCCAACAGCATGCACTGAGCTCGCATATACGACACGACGAACCCCTTTTCTGTATGCCGCTTCCCAGACATTGTAAGCGCCTATTATATTGGGTCCCAAAATGGTTTCGAACGGAGCCTCATCACCAATGGCTCCAAAGTGAACCACCATATCAGCACCTTCAATAACTGCTTCCATTTGGTCCAAACTGGCAAGGTCAGCCTTGTGGTAGGTTTCACCAGTATACAATTTACCAATATCGTCAACGATATCCGTACTAACCAGCTCATCAGCCATCTTTGTTAAAGGTTCACGCAAATAGGAACCTAATCGGCCTGCGGCGCCGGTTAACACAATCTTCTTTAATTTCATCTTTTTGAACCTTTTATATTTTATCGAATTCGCCACTTTCGATGACGCTTTCAATTTGCGATATATCTTTTTGATCAAGACCGTATTGAGTCAAAGCTTGCTCCTTGGATATATACCCTTTGGCAAAATCATCACGAATTTTATCTTTGCTTCGCTCGCCAACTTGGCCATAACCAGCACCACCAGGGAACTCCAAACAAACTCTCTGCCCATGAGGCACAAATTGCTTCCCCTTGCCTCTCATTTTCTCGCCATTGTCGCGAACAATTACAGTTGCAGCACCCTCACCTCCGCCTTGTCTACCTTTGGCTGGGTGATTCACCCTATCGAACATAGCTTGAAAATCAAACTCGTGCCCTTCCAGCGCACCTACATCCATAAACTGCCCCAAGCCACCACGGAATTTTCCAACACCGCCGCTGTCGGGCTTTAATTCTTTACGCCAAATAATAACTGGGCCAGCATGTTCTGTTGCTTCAACAGGCATAGTCATAACACCCGAGGGAAATGCCGTGGCACTCAAACCATCTTTGGTTGGCCGCGCCCCAGCGCCACCCGAGTTAAATGTAAGAACTTCGCCGCGACGAGCACCAGGTGGTGGCGTTTGATCAGTCCTCGGCCTTAAGGACAGCTGAAAGTTGCACAACGTACTAGAACCTTCAGCTGGAACAGTTTCGGGCAATATTTGATCTAGGGCATTATATACAGTGTCGGGAATTAACTGTCCTACAACATGCCTTAAGGCCACGGGTGCTGGGTGCAATGCATTTAGGATACAATTTTCCGGTGCAGTGATTTCAAACGGAGCTAGCGAAGCTGCATTATTGGGGATCTCTGGTGCTATTGCACATTTTAAAGCGTAGCAGGCATAAGCTTGCGTATAGACCAAAGGAACGTTGATACCTTTTTTATCCAGCCCTGAGCTACCAGTAAAGTCGCATATAACCTTTTGATCTTGAATTTCAAGATTGGCCTGCAATTGGATGGGGTTGTCGTACCCATCTATCGTAAGCTTACCTATCGATGCGCCCTTTTGCAGACTGCTAATACGCTCTAACGTGGCTCGCTTCGAGTTTTCTAATATAAATGCTGAAATTTCTCTTAGATCCTCGAGACTAAACTCGACCATCATTTCAACAAGCCGATCATGCCCAATACCATTACAGGTAGCCAAGGCAAAAATATCTCCCACCACCTGATCTGGTTCGCGCACATTTGCTCTGATTAAGTTGACCAAAGATTGATTAACATCATTGCGGTCAATTAACTTCATGATAGGAATATATAAACCCTCTTCATAAACGGATGCCGCATCAGCACCAAAACCACGCCCACCAATATCAACAACATGAGAGGTAGCTGCAAAGAAACCGATAAGCTTGCCATCGAAAAAAGAAGGACTGACTACAGTGATGTCATGTAAATGCCCAGTACCTTTCCAAGGATCATTGGTCAAATAAACATCGCCTTCAAACATGTTTTCCACACCAATCTCTCGAATGAAGTGTGCGACCGAGGCTGCCATCGCATTTACGTGTCCAGGAGTCCCAGTAACTGCCTGAGCCAACATCCTACCTTTCTCATCATATACACCTGCAGACAAATCCCCTGCTTCTCTGACAGACGTTGAAAAGGCGGTGCGGATCAATGCTTGAGCTTGCTCTTCAACAACTGAAATTAAACGATTCCACATCACTTGCTTAGTGACGGTATTTAGCGTAGCGCCACTTGACTGGTTTGATACAGTGTTCATAACCACCCTCCTAATTTAAGTTGACTGGGGCTTTGACGATTACATCAATACACCCATCTGGCTGTTTAATTGCAGTGCGACTGCTCGGTACGATAATCGTCGTTTCGTCCTCAGTAATTGCGGCCGGCCCATCAACATAGTCACCGTCTGCCATTATATTTCTGTCAACAATTGATGCCTTTAAGGATTCTCCAATTGCAGGATCAAACAAAGACCGTGAAAGAGCCTGATCAGCCTTGGACCTAGATCTCAGTGTTTCAGCTAAATCCGGTTTAGGTAATGGCGTTGTCGCGTTTACCGCCCAGACCGTGATTTCTATATCCATACCCTCTACTGGCCGTCCAAATAGCGTAATATATTGCTCCTCAAATAGCCTTTTGAAGGTTTCTTGATTAGCCTCTTTCGCTTGTGCGCCTGTCAGTGAGACCGGTATTTCCCAACCCTGACCAGAATAACGCATATAGACCTTGTATTCAGCGCTGATTGACAAACTTGACTCTCCCTCAATGCACTCTTGGACAAAACCGGTTGCTTCTTGTTCTAACTCAGATATTAAGCTACTGATTTTTGAAGCGTCAAAATTCGACAACCTCATGAATACGCTTCTGTTAGCCTCGAAGCTGAATGGCGCCCGCAAGAAGCCAATCGCTGAACCAACACCGGCCCCTTTGGGTACAAGTAAGCGCTTAACACCAAGCTTTTCACACAAGCGACCTGCATGCAAAGGCGCTGCGCCCCCAAAAGCGATCATCGTGTATTCTGAGAGATCTTCACCATTCTCTACAGCGTGTACCCTAGCCGCATTGCCCATGTTTTCATCAACCACCTCAACGAGCCCATAAGCAGCGGTTTGAGCATCCATATTCAATTCATTACCCAAGCTTTCTGCTAATGCCTTTTCAGAATTGCTGATGTTAAGGCGAATTGAACCTCCAGCGAAATTTTCTGGATCTAATTTACCGAGCACTAGATCCGCGTCGGTTACAGCGGGCTGCGTCCCCCCCCTTGCATAACAGGCTGGCCCAGGTTCAGAACCAGCGGACTCTGGACCTACACGAATCTGCCGCATGCTATCAACGTGCGCTAAAGAACCGCCCCCAGCACCAATTTCTACCATATCAATAACCGGTATCGAAATAGGCATGCCAGAGCCTTTCTTGAACCTATAGGTTCGGGCCACTTCGAATACGCGACTGGTTTTAGGGGTTTGATCTTTGATCAAACAAATCTTAGCGGTAGTGCCACCCATATCAAAAGACAGAACTTTATCGACCCCGTATTTCGCTGCGATATCTGCGGCGAAGACCGCACCTCCTGCAGGGCCTGACTCTACTAAGCGAACAGGAAATTCTGCCGCACTTTCGATTGAAATAATCCCACCCCCTGAATGCATTAAAAATATCGAGCATGCGACTCCTTGATCTCTTAGTCTTTGTTCTAGGCGACCGAGGTAACTCTTCATCAAAGGCTTGATATAGGCATTCGCAACTGCCGTATTAAACCGTTCGTACTCGCGCATTTGTGGCGATACTTCACTCGATAGAGACACCATTATTTGCGGCGCCTTTGCCGCAAACGCATCGCGCACTTGCCTCTCATGGCTATCGTTTATATAAGAATGCAGAAAACCGACAGCCACACTTTCATACCCCGCTGCCGTAATCCTATCCACCATTGCATCAACTTTATTTGGGTCTAACGCAACCATAACCTCGCCCAATGCGTTGATTCGTTCTGGCAGTGTGTATCGTTGGTATCGTGGCAAAAGAGGCTCAGGTAAGCTCAAATTGAGATCATATTGTTCAAAACGAGACTCCGTTCGCATCTCGATTACATCCCTAAATCCGTCCGTTGTTATTAGGGCCGTCTTAGCACCACGTCGCTCGATCAATGCATTAGTGGCTAGCGTCGTTCCATGGATGATTTGACCAATTTCGGCAGGTTCAATACCAGCCTTCGCGCAAACCTGGTTCATCCCATCGATGATCCCATTTTCAGGGGCGATATAAGTCGTCAAAACTTTGGTAGAAAACTGTTCTCCACCCTTTTCTAAGACCACATCGGTAAAAGTTCCCCCGATGTCAACTCCCAAACGTATTCTTGAATCAGTCATTCAAACAGCCTGCTTTTGTTATCTGTGGGGATAGCTTACGTTAAGCTATTAATAAATTAAAATTATTTATATTTATAAATTAAATAAACTTTTTTAATATTAGCTTTTCTTGTCAACGTATTTTTTGGCCCATTGAGAGGAAAGAGTTTGTGCTAGTTTGGCGGCTGACTCTACTATGGAGGGCGACCTTGATTTATCGTATCGGGCGAAGAATCTTAAATTCTCAGGCGTCCAGATATAATCCAATTTCACTATCACTCCCTGCTGAAGATATTGCTCAGCTAGCGGCTCCAAAATTAGCCCAATACCGTAGTCATCTTTTACCATCTCAACAGCCACTTTTAGATTGCTTGAGGGCACCAGTCGCAGATTACCGATTCCTTTATCGGTAAAATGCTGGCTTACTTGCTGAAACGCAATAGTATTCTTGGCGTGCGTCAAGATTGGTTGGTTTTGCATATCTTGACTTTTCAGATGTCCTCGGCGCGCGTAAATAGATTTAGACGAGCACAACCAAGCCATCGGAAAACAGCCAATTTCAATCTGACCGCTGGAATCACCCAAAAAAGGACCACTTTGAAAGCAAAGATCTAAAGTTGACGAGGTCAATTCTGATTCTAGGTTTGCCGCTAGATCAACGGTCAACTCTAGCAACACATTCGGAAATTTCGCCTTAAACTTATCCAAAAACGTATTCAACCAAGTATTGGCGACCATCTCAGTTACACCGACTCGAATACACCCTTCTATTAGAAAGTTATCGTCAGCGGCAACAATAAACGCATCGGAAGCATTTAGGACATCTCTTGCTTTAGTCAGGAGAACCTCTCCCTTTGGTGTTAACCTAACTGAACCAGCGTCACGATTCATGAGCACGACACCTAAGGTCGATTCCAACGAGCTAATGCGCGAGGAAATATTAGGTTGAGTAGTATTGAGTCTTTCTGCCGCGAGCTTGAATGAACCAAGATCGGCGACCCAAATAAAACTTTCAATTTGTTTTAGAGTTACTTTCAAATTCGTAGGCTACAGGTTCCTTTGTCGGCGCTGGGGAGCTCAGTCTTAGAAAGTGAAAGTATACAAGCAGGCACAAGAGATCTACAAATTATGGCTTCAATCGAAACTGTCTTCCTCTTCCAAAAGGTCCATTATTACCGGAATTGAGATCCCTGGTTCAAATAATCCCAGTTTTTTGAGTGCCCCAACGATATCGAGGCGCCGTCTTGATACCCCATTATACTTTACCGAGGGTCCAACAGACTTTAGTGCACTCTCTATTTCGTTAACTGAAAGCTCTGAATTTTCAGCTTTTATCAGCGCAAATGCCCCAGCAACATGAGGCGCAGCCATAGACGTACCGTTAAACTTGCTAAAGCGATTTCCTGGGACAGATGAGCGAATGAGCGTGCCCGGTGCATATAAATCCAACAGATTTCCACTGTTGCTGTAAAAAACGCGCTCATCTTTAAATACAGAGCTCCCTAGCGAGGTGCCATCAAAGTCTGAAGTGGCGCCAACCGCAATTGAATTCGATATACAAGCAGGGTATGAAATTTCATTAGAGTAGCCACTGTTACCTGATGCAACCACCGTGGCAATACCCGCCTCTTTCAGACGCCTGATAACATCGGTTACGACTGGAACTTCAGAATTACAACTCCGTTGGAACCTGCCACCACCCAAACTCATATTCACAGCAGCAATATTATAGGTTTTTCTCAATGCGTATACTCGCTCGAGACCGAAAGCAATATCTGAATCAAAAGCAACAACACAACTTTGCCCAAACCCTGTGCCACAGACATTGCGATTAAATGCGTCCCTAATACCAGTAAATACATTGACCGCGATTATGTTTGCTTCTGGGGCTATTCCATCATTACCAGCAGCGATTCCCGCCACGTGAGTGCCATGATCACAGCCAGGAAAGCCAAGATCGGTACAATCATCACCAGTCCCCTCACCAATCTGAACTCGACCTCCACCAGGACAGAGGGGTCGAATTTCTATAAATCGAGACGAAAACCCTCCTCTGGTATAACAGGCTTCTGACACAATTCTATTTTTTTTATCAGTCACGAAAAAGGAATGTTGCTTATCAACTCCTGTATCTAACACCGCGATTGTTTGGCCCTTACCGGAATATCTGCTTGCAGCCGATCCACGTAAGACGATATTTTTACTCTCAGCTAGACTTAATCGCCGTGCTTTATTAACGTATAAACGCTTAACCAATGGATTAGCTTGTATTTGTTTATACTCAGACGGGCTCAATTCCATTACAGCTGCAGGCGTTAATGCGAATGATCGAGTAACTTTTGCTCTCATAGTCTTATTAAGTGACTGTTTGAAAGTTGAGTCGATGGCTTCGATACTCCTTGCACTCAAAAATCCACCATCCGTGAATTTTCCTTTTGGAACCTCGTATTGAACAATATAAGATGAGGTTGCCTCTCCGAGATCATTCCCCACGAAAGTCATGGCATCTTCGCTCTGGCTTGATTGAGCTCCAGTTGCTCCGACCGAGGCTAGTAGCGAAATAAAAAAACAAGTAAATAATTTCCGTATATACATAAAAAACGCCATAGTACTTATCAAACGCGTAACCTATTAGTCTTCAACTAAAACGGTTTGAAAATTGGGAGGTTGAAGAGGCGGACCACGTTACATTTCTTCCGTCTGATTTTCAAGAACGTTTTTCCATTACCTTTTGATAAGCAAGCAGTTTCCATACGAAGTTACAATCGGGAACAGAAGTATACTTGGTAGCTTTAAGATTTGTTGTTTCGTAGCATGAGAGCCTTTTGAAATCGCTGATGGATACCATCAGAGACATTTTCTAGATCTTTCATCACACCTTTTTTTAACTGTTCATCGAGTGCAGATATACGAGTTCTCACTCCTGGTTCATGTTCGATTCGTTCGGCGGCAGATAAGACTCGGGTGACTTCATCTGTTAATCGCCTTCTGATTTCAGCTTTATCCTCCGGATCAATGCTATAGCGCTGACCTAATTTTTTTAGCTCCTCATCGTTAAATGAAACTCCGATTCTAGCTCTTTTAGGCGGGCTGGATGGCATCCCCACTATCTCGCGAATCATAGCACTTGGCGCTTTGTGCTCCCGAGCAGCCAGAGTTCGCAACAAAATGTCAGCTGCATCGGGAAAGTCCAAACTAATTTGGACTTTCCGAATCTTAGCGGATTCTGATTGCCATTTCTGATGACTATCAGCTAAATCCTTTTTGACATTTTTTCTGTTCTTGACCATAAAAGCTCACAACATCATTAAATCAATCTCAGGGAACTCATAAGTTTTTCTTCCACCTTATTTTGGATACCAAATTGGCAATCATTGAATATAATCGGCGACCGCTTCCAGAACGTCGTTGTAATTGTCTATTTGTACTTCAATTTCATGCAATAAATTTGTCAACGTAGTATCGATCGCCATCGCACCAAACAATACATAGCGGTCATCTTGGATAGCCACCGACGAGAGAGCCAAAGGTAGGATACCGACAGCAGACCGCGATTTAATTCAGCACGCAAATCTTCTTTGACACTTTGTTCATCAAACAAAGGCGTAATAGTCAAAATTTGCGTGTCCGTAGCAAAAACAATCACAACCGCATCAGGTGACTCAGTATTTTCAACTGTAACAGTGCCTAACTCCGCATCAAAATCAGCTGAAAAAGTATTTTCCCCTGAAATACTCCCCTCATTAATCTGGTGGGCAATCCTCTGTAATTTCTCATTCATAAAACGTTCTACAGCACTCTATGGTTAACTTTGGAGACATATTATGTCCACATAATCTCTCAATTTTTACCACCTGTCTATTTTATTACAACTAAACTACGCTTTTTTAGCCTGCTGTAGAGCAAGCAATATTCCGGCCATAACCCCGCTGAAATGACCAGCCCAACTAACACCCGCCTCAACCCTGAAGAGACTAAAAAACAAAGCACCGTAGATAAGAAAGGTGACAAGTCCAATGAGTAGATCCTTGGTTTTACGCGTTATGAATCCGTTAGTTATCAGGTACGACCAATAGGCAAACACTAAGCCCGATGCACCAATCACTACTCCAGCAGTGCTCGTAAGCCAGGTCAAACTTCCAGAGATAACGATCAAGGCGATTGTCCTCAGCAAATAAAGCGAGGGAGCCAGAGCGCTTATAAAACACCCCATGATCACCAAAGGTACTAGATTCGAAACTAAGTGTGTCCAACTAGCATGCAAGAACGGTGAGAAAACTATCCCTGCGAGTCCAGATATAGTTCTTGGCTCTATACCCAAATAATAAAAATTACCGGGCCAAACAGCTTCAATAACAAATACCGCAAAAATCCCAGACGCTATTAAAATAGGCAGCTCAACAATTGTTATCAACTTTTTGCTCATATGCTCTTTAACCTTTGTGGTTTTTTGGTGTTATCTTCGTAAAAAAGAACGATGTTTTTCACTGAATACTGCATTTGCGTTTATCATAAAGTTGATACAAGCAAATTAGTCAATAAAAAGTGTTTGCAAAACAAGATTATATTCCCTCGGCGTCCGTTCTTTTGTTAAGGAAACAAAATGAAAGAATAGAAGTATTACTCCTAAAGAAAAATAGCAAAATCACCTTCGGGGGAAGCTGGGTGTTTCCTGGCGGCCGGATTGATGAAGAGGATAACAACGATTTTTACTCTGACTTCTCAGCAGAACGCAGAGCGGTAGCCCGAGAGTGTGTTGAGGAAACGGGATTAAAAATTGATGCCTCAGAGCTAAAACCTATTTCTGTGTGGAAAACACCGGTGACGCGGCCAAAAAGGTTTTCAACCGTGTTTTTTATCTACAACGCGGTTGATCTAAATCAACCTATCAGAATTGATCACGGAGAAATAGTAGAGAGCAAATGGGGGGCAATACCAGACATTCTTACCCAACATGACGCCAACCAGTTGAGCCTGGCCGGACCAGCCTACGTAACTCTCTCCTCGATTAGCTCTCTATCTAGTATTGACGAAATTTGGGCATATTTTCGACACCAGGGTTTTAAAGAGTTTACTCCAAGAGTACTACTAAATAATAACGGAGCCATTTGTCTGTATCAGGGCGATGAGGGCTATGATCAACTCAACGATGACTCAATTTCGGATTGCGAAAATCTATTAGAAAGGATTGAATCAGCTGGCGCTCGTCATCGACTCTATATGAGCAAATCCAGTAGTTGGAAATACGTCAACAACCTATCAGAATAACAAACTTAAGATCTAGCTTTTGACTCTAATCAAATTATGCTCAAAGTGTTCAATCGCATCTTGAACAATGGTGTCGTAAAGCTCATAGTTCTCTCGAGTAATACAATGCCTAGCGTCTGAAAAATGCTCTACTTCGCAGCTATCTAAACTATCACAGAATTGCTGTGCCTTCTCTGTGTTGACTAAGGCATCGATACCGGCGGTATATATCTTCACTGGTTGCGTAATGTTACTCACGAATTCAGGCATTAAAAGCTTTTTTGAAGACTTCGTTGTCTCATGCAGCCACTTAAAGGTGACTCCTCGCGTCCTAAGATTTTCATTGATTGCAAACAAAGCGCTCTGCGCTTGCGCTGTTGCTGGATTTGAATTACACGGGCCGGCCTTTCCAAACACCAGTTCCTCTCCGGGCCAGGCTGATGCACCTGGCGTGTACAACGAACCTAAGCCGATCTTAGTTACCCAACTCGCAACAATTTCAAGAGTGTCGTAAGCAATGTCGCCAGAATTAATTTGAATCATCGGCACTACTAGTGCGTATGCGTCAACATCAACCTGTTCTTCTGCGGCCATTCTCATTGTTATATGAGCACCTTTGGAAATCGAAAAAAAGTATAACGGTAGATCTGGATCTCTTACGCTATTGGCATATTGACCAATTTCGTTCGCCAAAAGAGCGTAATCCTCTACATACCCTTTCTCTGGATGATTACTTAATGGTCTGTGCGACAGACCTTGCCCTCGATACTCTATGGCTGCCACCCGAAATCCAGCTGCGTGAATTTGAGTTATCTCACGCATGATCATTTCAATAGATCCGGTGAACCCTGGGACAACCACCACAGTGCCTTTAGCTTGTGTATTTTCTAGCAACCCTGTTCTTAGAATTACTCCGGCTTTAGTTCTAAAATCTTGCCATCTAAATTCAACAGGCGTCTTAGTGATCTGCGAGCCTAAATAGTCTTTAGCGTCAGCCAACTGTTCGGAAGTGATCTCAGCGTACTCATGCTGAGAGAAATTCAGATGTATTAAAGCAATCAACCAAGCTCCAACAACAATCATGAGTAAGGCAAAACATGCCCTTTTAATAATCTTCATACAAGCGAGTGAATAAAACCTTTAGTCTTTGTGTCAGACAAATTGTTAACCATTTAGGGGATAAAAGCCAGTGAATCACTATAAAGGAAAGACCGCGGTTATTAGCGGAGGCGCCGAGGGCATCGGCTTTAGTATCGCCGAGGCACTGGGCCATCAAGGTATGAATCTAGTACTGGGAGATATCAACCAAGAAAAGCTTTCACAAGCCCAGACTAAGTTGCAACAACAAGGCTTTCCTGTGGCTACCCAAAAAATGGACGTCGCTGCCATTGACGATTGGCATAAATTAGCTGATACCGCTGTGAATGCTTTTGGAAAAATTCATATGGTTGTCAATAATGCAGGAGTAGCTGCGGCTCCAGGCCCAATTGAAAAAACCAATCATTCCGATTGGCGTTGGGTGATAGATGTAAATTTAATGGGCGTTATTTATGGAGCACAAGTGATAATTCCCCACATCAAATCACACGGTGAAGGCGGTTGGATGATAAACACAGCATCCATGGCTGGAATGCAGGGGATTCCCTATGCAGGCTCATACACAGCCACTAAAGTTGCCGTAGTAGGAATGTCAGAGTCATGGGCTGTAGAATTGGCTAAACATAATATCCATGTTTCGGTGCTTTGCCCGGCGTTCGTGCAAACTCGAATTCATCTATCGGGTCGCAATAGACAAGAAGAATACGTCGATAGAGCAAGCTCCAAAGACCCGCAGCCGCCTGAGGATAAGACAAACCCCGCAAAAGACCTTGTTGAAAATGGGATTGCGGTCGACATAGTCGGTAAACGGGTCGTCGAAGCGTTAAACGACAAAGAACTTTATATATTTACTCATCCGGGTTACCGAGACAGTATTCTGGAACGTGCAAAACAAATCGACGCTGCGTTTGAACGAGCAGAAAAAAGCCCCTTATTGAAAGATATAGAAGGGGCTGAGCCTGTTCAGTTTATGTAAAACCTGATCAACCTAATTAGCGCTAATTTGGCTGTTTACCCATATAGATTTCTTTCAAGCCCTGAAAGGAATCTATATATTCCTGATTAATCTTTGCAAAATCCTCATCACGCTCTAGTACTCGGGGGGTTAACAGAGCCACTAACTCAGTCCGGGTGCTCCCCTCTCCAGTGCTGCTGAAAAGTTTGCCAACCGCGGGAATGTTTTTGAGTACCGGAATACCAGCCTCATTAGTTGACGATCTTTCTTGTATCAGCCCGCCGAGAACTACTGTTTGTCCATTTTCGACCGCAATAGTACTGGAAAGTTTACGCTGTTGAATGACGGGTGCATCTATATCCGACACCGTATTTCGCCCCACACTACTCACCTCTTGAGTAACGTCTAAGGTCACCATACCACCCTCGTTTATTCGCGGCGTTATTTCCAATACAATGCCAGTATCTCTATATACAATTGAATTAACCGTAGGTGCTTCAGGTGCAAAATTGCTTACCGATTGTACCTGCGGGATCGGTACCTCGTCACCGACCTGTATGCGAGCTTTTCTGTTATTTAACACCAACAGTGACGGCGAAGACAAAACCTTTAAACGAGAGTCATCGGCGAAAGCACTCAGAACCCCACGTATATCGCCTGCCCTCTCAACAACATAATTAAATCCTGGGACGAGTAAATCAGGGCCAGACGTATCAAAATCTAGGCTGCCGCTGGTAACACTGTTGGCACGCGACCCTTTCAAATACCATTCCAAGCCGTATCGCAAGTCACCAGAAAGAGAGAGCTCCATGATCCGAGCTTCAACCAGAACCTGTAACGGACGGGTGTCAAGTTGCTTCATCGCTTCTCGAAACCTCTTAAAATGATGCGGGGCGCCCGAGACAATCACACTATTAGTGGAGTTATCAGCAATAACTCTAACATCATTGCTCAGATTTGCTTCGTTTTGCACTAACTGAATAGAGGAGCTGGAATTTTCATCATCGGCAGAGCCCCCTGTCACCGCAAACATTTTTTTTGCAAGTTTGGCAAGCTCAGAAGCCTTTCCATTCTTAACTCTGTAAATATAAAAACCATTGCTATTGCCACCAGTATCGCGATCTATTTCTTTAATCCAACTGCCAACCTGCCTCACTACCGATTGACTCGGTGCTACCACCATTAAACTGTTATTTCGCGGGACAGTCACAATTTTAGCCGAACCCAAAGAGTTCTGACCTTCTACCGAGAAGCCCTCAATCAACTGCGAGCGCACCTCTTTTGCTGAGCCATTTTTCACCGCGAAAACGCCAATTGATTGACCTTTAAACCAATTTACATCAAACGTTTTGACTAGTTTTCTTACGTCTCTTAACTTATTGGGTGAACCGTTTATCGCCACCATATTACTCTCAGACATGACCGTACTAAGGAGCCCATGACTAGCTAAAATTCTGGAGAAATCCTCAGCAGAGACATATCGTAAAGGAATAATATCTAAACCAGACGTATTATGAATTGACCTATTATCTGAGCCTTTGACGATTTTAAACGCGTCACCCACCTCCACGACCTTGGCATCGATCGAACTCAGTAGCACATTAAATACAGGTATTAGATCGTCTGTATGCAGTCCTCCCTGACCATTGAGACTTAAAAGACCTGACACGCCCTCCTCGATGGTAAAAGACTGCCCCAATTGCTCAACGATAATGAGTTGAGCAGCACTTTCGACGGGAATATTAGAAAAATTAAGCGTTATATCTCCACCCTTTTTAGCCCAAGAACGCTTCGTAGATGACATTGGCTTCAGCGCAAGATCATTTCCTTTTACCAGAAGATCTGTACTTGGTGGATAGGAAGAATCATCGTCACTAAGTTGAGGGAGAGCGCTTTCGTAATTTGTCATAGCTTGTGGCAGAAAGCCCTCTCCGATCTTGGAAGATGAAGAATGCTCTTTGTTTACAGTTTGGCATCCCGATAACGTAAGAGCCGCAAGGATCAAGCCAGTCCTTAGACACTGTAAAAAGTGCGATTTATTCCTTTTCATATGTAAATCATCGATATTGTTATATTTATATTTTCAAGAGCCACAATTATTGCAGCTCGAGCAGCGCCCTGTTATTGTGACCCATCAGGGAGCCAACGACGTACTCTAGAAAGTGACACACTCTTTGCTATGAATCAAGCATTCAAATCCGCAGTAATAAATCAACTTGAGAAGAATGAAACGCTGAACCAAGCTGTGGTAACAAAGATAAATCAGCTGCCCACCGCAACCTCTGACTCTCAAGGCGCCCTCACATCGATAATCGAGTCTGGTCTAGTACCCGAAAACATGTTGGCGCAGAGTATCTGTTTGGCAGCAGGCCTCGATCCAGTCAGTGCAGGCTCGTACCCGAATAGAGCATTAAAACACACCACAGAACTGGCTCGTTTTTTACGTGATCACGAAGCGATCCCACTCAACATCGAAAACGATATATTAGAGTTGGCGATGACTGATCCTAGCAACCGCTTCATCACCAAGATCATCGAATCAAAGTTGAACTGCTCAGTTAAACCAAAAGTGGCAATCAGAAGCGAACTCGTTGAGAACTTACATAGACTTTATCCAACTGACATACAAAAGTCTCAAGAGTCAGTACAAGGTTTAAATACAAACTCCCCTCTGATTCGTGAACTCAATCGTATTTTACATACGGCAGCAAGCAAGGGGGCATCTGATATACATTTCGAGCCGTGCGCTCAGGGTTTAAAAATTCGTTACCGGGTAAACGGTGTGATGCAGGAAGCTCAATCTTTTGCTGAAGATGACACCGCAAAAATAGTCGCTCGTCTAAAAATGTTGGCAAAGCTCGACGTTACCGAAAAAAGGCGTGCGCAGAATGGTCGCTTTAAGTTAAATACAGAAGGTAGAGTTCTAAACTTTAGATTATCGTCTCTGCCGTTGCTCAATGGTGAAAGCATCGTTTTAAGACTATTAGAAAATGCATTAGGGAAAGCCACACTAGGTGACCTTGGGTTTGATGAATGTCTAGTAAATGAACTTAACTCGGTATTGCTTAGCCAACAAGGTCTATTACTGGTAACAGGACCTACTGGCTCTGGCAAAACCACGACTCTTTATTCGTTGTTAAGTTCAATAAACAAACCAGAACTCAAGATTATCAGCATCGAAGATCCGGTTGAATTAGATCTAGAAAATATCAACCAAATTCAAGTTGATGAAGACTATGGTGTTGATTTCGCCAGCGCGCTAAAATCAGTTTTGAGGCAGGATCCTGATGTAATCATGGTTGGTGAAATTAGAGATCAAAAAACAGCTGAACTTGCGGCTCAGGCAGCGCTTACCGGCCATCTAGTGCTGAGTACACTGCATACAAATTCTGCGAGTTCAGCAATCACGCGTTTACGCAACCTTGGATTACCGGATTATCTAATCGACGGTTCTTTGCGGGGAGTGCTGGCACAAAGACTGGTGCGCACCTACAGCGAACAGTCCATTGGTATGGAAGGTAATCTAAATAAGGCCATATTCGAAAGCAGATCAGCCATCGCAGAATACTTGCCTTTTAGAGAGCATCACACATTGAGAACGCCAGTAAGTGAATTGCAGAACTATCTTCTTAATGGTCAAACTTTAGCGCATCAAGCGCATGGATTAGTCGACGCAGGCAAGACCACCGCACAGGAAATCCATCGTGTCCTTGGCTTGTTGGACTGATATCGCCATCATCATTTATCGCTTATCGTGCCACATCAAAATCAACACGCATTAATTCAAGACCTAGCGGTGTTACTTCAGTCAGGCATACCGCAAGATCAAGCTATCGCGCTCTTAGCAAAGCAACACCCCGATGATGTTTTTAAAAAGATTCTAACGGACATTCATAGCTCTATTGTTGAGGGCAACAGTTTGAGTTCTTCTCTCGAGATTTATAATAAGACCAACGATAGTGGGCAGGAAAACTTCTCAGCGCTGATTATCAACATGTTTCGAGCTGGAGAATCAAGCGGAACATTGCCGCAATCGTTATTTCGCCTGTCTAAACAATTAGAGCGTGATGAAAAACTAAAACAAAAAATACGTTCATCACTGGTATACCCAGCTATTCTTTCAATAGGACTACTGATTTCTCTGATCGTTTTATTTGTCGTGGTTATTCCAGAGTTCTCCTCCCTGCTGGCGACCTATGAGGCAAATCTTAATTCTGCTGGTGGCACGCTTCTCTATATCGCGAAGTTCATAGATAAATGGGGGGAGTTGTTACTCGTGGGGTTGGTTGGCTTGCTCTTTGGGGGGTGGTTTAAGTATCGAAACCAAATGCAAAGGAACCAGCTCAAGGCAAAACTCATGAATCTCCCAGTACTTCGCCAATTAGGCACAAAACTCGATTACGCTCGACTTTGCCATACACTCGCAAGCCTATTAGACTCCGGCATCTCTCAATCTCAATCACTAAAAATAGCGTCTCATGGCGTTAATTCCGCCACCATTAAGGACGCTTGTGATTTGATTGGTCAGCGACTGCAATCGGGTGAGACCCTGGGCATCAATTTTATACAGCTTCCGGACTTCAATCCCATTTTTGCGCATAGTATTTCCAATTCAGAGCATGCGGGTCAACTCTCAGTATCCCTTAGGGAAACGGCTGAGCGCCTAGAATCTGAGTTTACCGACAAAGCCACAAAACTAACGCAAATGATTGAGCCGATTTTAATCTTAGTGCTAGGGGTATTTATAGGCCTGATTGTTTACGCTTTGTTTTCAGTACTATCGGGAATCAGCTTTAGTGGAATCTAAGGAAAGGGGGTAGTCATGAAAACTTACACATCGACGGGGTTTACGCTACTCGAAATATTGGTAAGCCTATCAGTGGCTTCTATTGTTCTAGTCGGCACCAGCAATATAAGCAAACTGGGATTTCAACACCTTGAGAAATCGCGAGATCGTCAGTTAGCAAGTCAATTTGCCAGTAGTCACTTAGCATTATTGGAGCAGGATGAGAATTTAACTCTTGGAGAATCAAACGGATCTTATTCAGAGCGGTTTCAATGGCAGTTGCAACTTCTAACACCTCCAAGTACTACAGAAGACCCCTCTGAATATAATGTAGTGGCAGTTACCGCGTATTTAACGGTTTCTTCCAGCAGTGGATCTAGCGAGTTTTATTCATTCTTTTTAAGACGGGAAGAGACGATTAATATTGATGACACTGAGGCCAATTAGAATGCGTCAATCAAGTGATCAATCTGGTGTGACTCTGTTGGAACTCATTGTTGTGTTGTCACTTTTCTCATTGATAGCAACACTTACTTTTCAAGGCCTTGCTCTGACTATTTCAAATAAGGTAACCATTAAACAAGAGGTCGAAAGGCAATCTGAGATCGCCTTTACTCATAGAGCTCTATCATCGGCAGTTGAATCAATGGCACCAATTAACGGAAGCCAGATTGCACTGACTTTTTATCTGCACAGTTCTGATTCAGGCTATTATCCTCAAGCTAATACTCAAACGTTCTTAATCCAAGACCGAAGCCTGAAAGTCATCCTTGATTCGGGCTCAGATGAAACATACCTTATCAACGATTTAGACTCAGCCGGATTTTATTTCGTTAGTAATGGCAGGCGCCTCTATGAATGGAGTCGTAACGAAAATCCTGACATGCTAGGTTTTGAGTGGGCACGTCACGGCAAGACACACAACTGGCTGTTTGGCATTCGCTGAGGATCTTGCAATGTTCGTCCCTTGCAAGTCACAACATTGCCCAGATTATAAATCTGATAAACAGCTTGGTTTGGCATTGCTGAGCGTACTATTATTTGCTGCAATCATATCAATTATCAGTATGAGTGCTGCAAAGTTGTATCTGGTTAACACACAAACAATTAGCAACCAAGCTATATCGATACAGTCTAAGTTACTTGATCAAGCCGCTTTACGCTTTGCTATTTTTGATATCCTAAAGGCCAGAAACAGTGTAGCCAAAGGTGGTGTTCCAAATTCACAGCTAATCTACCAAGCGGGTGAACATCGTGTTTTCATCTCAGTGCAAAATGAAGCCGCGCTGCTGGATCTAAGCAAAACAGCACCGGAGTTATTGGATTCGATTTTACGCTTTCTGGAACTCGACACATCCTTTATACCCCTCCTAAGATCGGCTGCTCCCTCAACGCAGATCAGCAACTTCAGACAACTTAAACGCTACTATATAAACGATGTAAACTCTTTTGAAAAAATTGCAGCGATAACGAGTTTCTACAATGGCTCTGCTCAAATAAATAGAGACACAGCCCCTCTTCGACTTATCGCCGCACTACCAAGCATGAGTCCCAGCAAACTTGAAAGCATTCGAGTCAAAAGGGAGAATGCAAGAGATACAATAGTAAGCGATTCAATTGACCATCCTTTGCTGAATTCACGCGCCTCGGATCATTATAGAATCACGACACGGACTTTGATTGGTTTAACAACAACAGTAAAAACCCATATAGTCAAAATTGACCTCAGCGAAAACGATTTTCATAAAATTATAGCGAGTCTTTAGACAAGCCTAACTAAACTGACGAGTATGCTTACAAAGCTAGATCATTTCCTAAATCACTGGTTTGACGGACTACTACGACCGGTGCGAATAACACAGAACAATCCTCAAATAGCGAAACTGGGAGATTCTAATATCGTTGTTTGGCCCGAGAGTAAAAACAAGCACAAACGAGTTTATCTTTTGATCCCAGATAATTTGATGCTCAACAGCCCTATACCGACCACTCAAGGTCAGAACACCGCTCACGATTTAGTAGAGCAATTGCTCCCCTTCAAAAACGACGAGGTTTTTGCGACATCAGATACGGATACCTTATTGGCTGTTCTAAAGTCCGATATCGAATCCCATCTATCACAAACCAACGAATTTGGGAAAAAGTTATCGGGAATAGTTTTTAACCTTGATGATAAGTATCATTTTGTGGATACGACAGCACTTAAACAAAGAGCATCTTTATCGCTCAAAATGCTAGCAGCTTTACTCGCTGGTTTGCTGATGTTTTACGGTAGTCATTTTTGGCTGCATAACAAAAACGAACAACAAATCACCTCATTAAGACAAACGCTTTCGCAACTGAAAACGTCGAATATCGAGCTCGAAAATTTTGACCTAACTCTAACTGGCGCTACAGTGGACACCACCCTGTCCGGACTTTACCAAACTAATGAACTTTTAAATTTAAACTCAAAAGTGGATCAGATAAGTCTTCGAAGTACTACCGTTGGTCTTGAGTTGGTAATGGACGCCACCTCTGCTAGCGCAATCGATCAGCTGACTAAATTCAGCACTAATGAGCATTTCGAGGAAGTCGACTTTGTTTCGGCGATCTCTCAAAATACTTTTGACTCTAACGAGCGATATCGCCTGATTGCAACGTTTAAATCGAGTGTCGAAGAGACACCTAAATCGACAAATGTGAAAGCTGGGGTCAATCAAGATGAAGAGTAACATCTTCCGTTCCAGTGATGAGCAAGCTCATACCAAATCGTACATGAGTTCCACCACGGCTTATTCTCTTTTATTGAGTCTGTTTGCTATTTTATTTTGGATATTATCGCCTTACTTTAATCAACTAAAACATCAGCACTCTGAGATAGAGAACTTAGCTTCCCGAATAGAAATACAAAATACAGAGTTACAAAAACAAAGAGCGATTGAGGCTGAGTACTGGAGGAAACTCAAGTGGCTTTATCAAGATGGCCAACTATTTTCATCAAAATCGTCGCTAGACGCATCAAAAAAACTTCAGACTACTCTCAAGTCCGCCGCCAATATCTCGGCGGCTAAAATTCTACAGATTAGTCCCAGTCAGAGAAATATCTCATCAACGGTTTATGAAATCTCTCTTGAATCAAATCTGACTATTCAGTCGGATAAATTAGGTGACTTTCTATCAGCGCTTAATACTGCCGTGCCAAGACCAAGAGTCACATCAATATCACTGCGACCCACTGGAGGTTTGCGTCAACCCAATGACCTATCTACTAAACTCTCAATACAATTAGCTCTAACTCAATTTGCCGTAAACAATCCAGATAAATTTAGAGGCATCAAGATCACCAAAAGACCGACGACACCAAAGCGAACGATAGGTTTAGAGTCCATTTTCTCGCAAGCTTTTCGAAAACGCTTGAGGTCTCCCAGCCTCGAATATTATCGCTTAGGAGCTATCACACTGTCTCCAGACTCGAAAAGCATCTTGTTGTCAGATAAACAAACGGGAAGGTCAATTAGACTGTTGCAAGGAGATGTAGTGGAATCATGGAAGCTCGAGACAATAACTGAGAAACAAGCAAAGTTTTCTCGTGGCGATAGAAAATATACCCTTGAACTTAAATAAACGGATGAGTTTCGATTTGAAAAAAATATGGGAATTAGCGAGTGAGAGCGACCAAGTAGTGACCTCTGGGTAAGACTTGAATTCTCGAACGAGACAATGAGATTGAATCAACTCTTCCTTAACTTGATCGGCGACCATCGTTCTATCGCAATTAAAACGTAAAACTAATCTTCAAAAAAGTAAGCTCTGATCAATTCTCGATTTCCTCTAAACGACTTTTAAGCTGATGATAACTAGCCACTGAACGAAATGTAACTGGCTGCATAAGGTCGTTAGCAATGGCGACGCATGGTCTAAAACCTGCTCTGCGAGGCCTTCATTTTCTTTGACATTTTGCGGTGTGGTTCTTAAAAGCGTCGTCGACTATCCAAGGGGCTTGATGATCAGATTTATTGTCACTGAAGCTATTCAACCAATGCCAACACTAAGCTTCATCATGGTGAGACTGGATAGGGCTACGCGTATGGGCGGCGGAATAATTCCAAGTTGGCACCACTATTCTAGTATTGGTCTTTAAAGGATGATAATTCGGGCTAACCTACACATCGGGACCAATAATGATTATCAGTACTTTTTTACTATCAAATACCGACTACCAATATGGATTCGCTCCATCAATGTGACCCAATAGAGTGCACTGATCAACAGAATCTTTAAGTTACCATATAAAGTGTTCCACATCTGAACTCTGGTTTAATTCGGTAACTCATATTTGCGTAACTCGTGTTCGGGTACCGCTTGTTTGCAAGATTAACGTGGCTAGAGGTTACTCTCGCATACGACCAAAAGGAAACTCACGTCCATTGCGGCTAAACCTTCGAGGTGGACTGATCAATCAATCGGCTCTTAGCACTCAATGACATTAACGGCCAGTCCCCCAAGTGATGTTTCCTTATATTTTGTCTGCATATCAGCACCAGTATCTCTCATTGTCTTAATCACCTTATCTAGAGAAACAAAGTGTGAACCATCACCACGATTAGCAAGTCTGGCCGAATTAATAGCCTTTACTGATGCCATCGCATTGCGCTCGATACAAGGAACTTGAACTAGCCCCCCAACTGGGTCACAGGTTAAACCTAAATTGTGCTCCATGGCTATCTCAGCCGCATTTTCAACCTGTCGAGGCGTACTGCCTAGCACCTCAGCCAAACCACTCGCTGCCATCGAACAAGCTGACCCAACTTCACCTTGACAACCAACTTCGGCACCAGAGATAGACGCGTTTTTCTTGAACAGACTTCCAATTGCTCCGGCCGCTAACAAAAATCTAACGATGCCGTCATCATTTGCATTCGGTACAAAATGAGCATAATAGTGCATTACTGCGGGAACGATACCGGCGGCACCATTTGTAGGAGCCGTTACCACTCGCCCGCCAGCAGCATTTTCCTCATTCACGGCTAGAGCATAGAGATTTACCCAATCCATGACTGTCAATGGATCTCTGAGACTGGCTTCTGGGTTATTACGAAGTGTTTGGTATAGCTTTGAGGCTCTGCGTTGTACACCAAGGCCTCCCGGCAAAGTGCCTGTTTGCTCGCAACCTCTCTTTACACAGTCTTTCATGGCTTGCCAAATTTTAAGTAAACCGTTTCTAATTTCTGCTTCAGAACGCCAAACTTTTTCGTTTTCCATCATCAATTCGGATATTGTCAGTTCATTCGCCTCGCACAGATTGACTAACTCTTCAGCAGACGAAAATGAAAATGGCAACTCTTCCATCGGTTTAGTTTCAGCGGGATTTTCAATCTCTGCTAGTGTCATGATGAAACCGCCACCGATGGAAAAATAGGTTTGCTCATGCAGCTTTTTTCCGTATTGATCAAACGCTCTAAACACCACTCCGTTACTGTGCTGTGGAAGTGCCTCAAATCGGTGTAAAACGACATCATCTTTCTCATCAAACGATATCTCTTTGTTGGCAACAGATAGGACTTTATTTGCTCTAACCTCTCGCAATATATTAGGAACCTGATCAACATCTAATTCCTCAGCTATATATCCCTGTAAACCTAGTATAACTGCGACATCCGTACCGTGCCCCTTCCCGGTGGCACCCAACGAACCCCACAATTCGACCTGAAGATGAGTCAGCCGCTCAATCAGGTCTAGTTTTTGCAGTTCGATTACAAAGGCATTGGCGGCACGCATAGGACCAATAGTGTGAGAGCTCGATGGCCCAATACCGATCGTAAAGAGATCGAAGACGCTTATATTCATTTTAGTTTCTGCAGTATATCTATCTAATTTCTCGTCTTAACTCTACATTTCAAAACGAGTTAACTAGGCAAGTGTAAACCACAACTTATTCTGTCGATAAGTACTTTTTACACACTCGGAAGCCGCTGGGTAAAATATCCTTATCGCACTTATTCTCACAAAAGCTTTGAAGCAAATAGAAATAAAAAACAGCACAAAGTTCGGCAAATCAATCACAATCAGTATAAAAGTGGGAGAATGAGGTCGTCATTCAGTGATAAGTAAGCTCAAAAACCGCATAAAACAAAGACAAATAGTAAATATCGTCGAATTTATTCATTAAATTTGCATTTTTTGAGGCACAAATGCCCAGTTTGATTTAAAATTGCCGGCCGTTTTCTGGAATTAAATAATTAAATTGGAGCCCAAAGTGCGCCTGAACTACTTTAATACTTTGCCTCTGCGTGTGCAGTTAGAAGAGCTCGGCAAATGCCGATTCATGAGCAGCGATGAATTCGCTAATGGTGTTGACTACATTAAAGACAAAAAGATAGTCATCGTCGGCTGTGGCGCTCAAGGCCTAAATCAGGGTCTATGTCTTAAAGATTCAGGCCTAGACGTTAGCTATGCTTTACGACCCGAGGCAATCGAGCAAAAGCGACAATCGTATCTTAATGCCACTGAGAATGGCTTCAAGGTGGGTACCTATGAGGATCTTATCCCTGCTGCAGACATCGTTATGAACCTTACACCTGACAAGCAGCACAGTGCGGTTGTGTCAGCAATCATGCCATTAATGAAAGCTGGTTCGTGTTTAGACTACGCACATGGATTCAACTTGGTAGAAGAAGGGATGCAGGTAAATAAAGACATCACGGTAGTAATGATGTGTCCCAAATGCCCCGGTTCAGAGGTTCGAAATGAGTTTGTGCGTGGTTTTGGCGTACCAACATTAATTGCGGTTCATCGGGAAAATGATCCAAATGGTGATGGACTTGAAATTGCCAAAGCTCTTGCTGCTGGCACGGGCGGCCATCGTGCGGGTGTGTTGCAATCATCGCCAATTGCGGAAGTAAAGTCGGATCTCATGGGTGAACAAACCATCCTATGCGGCATGCTTCAAACTGGAGCGATCCTTGGTTTCGATAAAATGGTTGAAGAAGGAGTTGAACCCGGCTACGCGGCCAAACTGATTCAGTATGGCTGGGAGGCCGTCACAGAAGCACTCAAACATGGTGGCATCACCAACATGATGGACCGTTTGAGCAACCCGGCTAAGATTCGCGCATTTGAGCTTTCTGAAGAATTGAAAGATGTTTTGCGCCCTCTTTTTCAAAAGCACCAAGACGATATCATGTCAGGAGAATTCTCAAGCACCATGATGGCTGATTGGGATAATGACGATGTAAACCTTCTGAAGTGGCGAGCTGAAACCCTAGAGACTAACTTCGAAAAGCAAGAGCTTACCGAACAAGAGATCTCAGAACAGGAGTATTTCGACAAAGGTATCTTTTTGGTCGCAATGGTTCGCGCTGGTGTGGAGCTAGCATTCGAAACCATGGTTGAGGCAGGAATTATCGAAGAATCAGCCTACTATGAGTCTTTGCATGAAACTCCATTGATTGCCAACACAATCGCGCGTAAAAAACTCTATGAAATGAACGTTGTAATTTCAGATACAGCAGAATACGGTTGCTATTTGTTTGATCAAGCCGCTCGTCCTTTATTGGCAGAAAAGATCATGCCAACTATCACAGCCGCCGATCTTGGCAAAGGCTTGGATAACAATCACGGTAGCGTTGATAATGCCGATCTTGTAAAAGTGAACGCAGCCATTCGCGGTCATTTGGTTGAAGAGATTGGCGAAGAGCTACGAGGACACATGCATGGCATGCAAGCCATCGTATAATCGCCCAGTAAAAACAGATGAAAAGCCGACATAAAGTGTCGGCTTTTTTGTAAGCGACTGGACAATTAACCAGCTGTCTAACTCAATAATATTTCTTTCGTGGGAGAGCCATTTTTTGTTTTTGATAAATAAACTCGATTATCGTTGTATAACAAAACAAACGGTATGGTAGTGAAGTGCTCCGAGTCTTTGGGTTTGTGCTCACACCCCTTTGGAGTTTGCAACCGGTATTGATTTGCACAGTCCTCGCCTTTAAATTTCAGATCAAGAGTTCTTACCAAGGAATGTCATATGACTACCCTGTCAAGATAAACACAGACATTATGGGCGACTAGTCGGCAAAGCCGAACTCGTTGACTGCGGCTTTAGGCTGCCAGGCAAAGTCAATAAATGGCCTTGAAATTAGCGCCGGAAATACAATCCTGCACTAGCAGCTGCCCTCCTGAAATCTAAAATAGTTTTCTTGATTAATAGTCTTACGTATAAAATAGGAAAGAAGTCAAAATAATGTATAAACACTCATGAGCCAAGTAAGTTTGAAGCCCGAAATGGTAATGAACGCCATTAATATCAATCTGAATCAACAATTTTTTGTTGAGAGCAGGGATTACTCTAAAAACCTATTCAAGTCTTTGTCTAATGGCGATCGCCACCCTTTAATGAAATTTGAAATGGGTGAAAGTGGTGATGTGATCTGCCATTTGGAGTTAGACAAGACAGAATACGTTGGCAAAATAAACTACGGGAAATTTCGTAAAGGGCTAGCAATGATGATGATTAGCATTCAGCGAAGACTCGAGAGTCAAACCCCATTCAATACATTAGCTAGCGATGCTGGTGAAATTCTATTTAACGTACCGGGAATTCTTAAAACAGACGAGGAGGTCAACGTTTTAATGTGCTCGTTCAAACAACTCGCTCCGGGCTTATCGCTAGTCAAACTAATGTATATGAATCCAGAAAATTACGCCCAAGCCGCGGGAATCAATTTTGATGATTTAGAAAGTAACGACGATGAGATTAAGATAAACGATTAAATTCCTTTGGGAAGTCATCAGCGCAAGACCAAAGATTTGTTTGACTACGTTTAGTGCCGTTGTTCAATAGATATTTTGTCGAATAGGATATGGAATTCAACTTATAAGTTCGATTACTTTTATGCAAAATAAAGCCATGCGGTATAACCAGACGCCGTCAATTTAGTCTATGCGCAGTCTTTACCCGGCGAGGCCAGCATTTGATTTGTTTGGCTAGACGTTCGATTAGTATACGGCGTTGCGCCAATCATTTTTGTTGTTTATCGAGAAACATGAGTTGCTCGTTTTTTTAAACTGACTGTGTCTGGAACAACCACAGATAAAGCACCCCCCCAACAAAAAACGGAATATCCACAATAAGCATCTTATTGTGGATATTTTTACGATGAGCTCTTTTGAAGTACTAAACAACGGGTTGAAAGTGCTCTACTGATGGGAATGGATCATAAAAATGATGCAGTAACCTCTTCCAACGCTCGTAGTCCTCAGACTGGCGGAAGCCAGTCTCATGATCACGCAGAGTTTCCCAATTCACCAGCAAAAGGTACCGACTTTCAACTTCTATACATCGACTGAGACTGTGTTGGATGTACCCTCGCATTCCCGATATTATCGGCTCCGCCTCGCTAAAAGCCGCTTCAAACTCACAATTAGCACCATGTTTTATATCTAACACAGCAACCTCTAAAACCTCAGTTTGCGGGTCCACATAGGAAAACCGGGGTATAAGGCGTCCCTCGAAATGGACCTTTTCCGTAAACATACTTAATGGCCGAACCCACATACCTTTGTTACCATAAAGCGCCTGGTACATCACTAAGTGTTCTTCGGTTTCAGAGTGTTGAGCAACCCCGACAACTCGATAACAAGGCCCTTTGTAATGACGATATATTCCAGTAGCCAGATCAACTTCTTTCAAAACAGACTCCAACAGAATATGTAGTTAACCTAGCTGAGCTTGGTCACCTTTTGTGCTCAACCAAGTTTTTCTCGCCGGCACTTGCTTTTTCGCGAGCAACATATCCATCGTTTTTGCAGTGCCATCGCCCATATCTATGGTCATTTGCACCAGTCTGCGAGTTTGTTCTTGCATCGTAGTCTCTCGCAATTGAGCTGGATTCATTTCGCCGAGGCCCTTAAACCTCTGAACATCAATCTTAGCCCTTGGCTTTTCAGACTTGATTTGTTCAATAATATGATCATGTTCAGCATCGTCAAGAGCATAGTAAACCTGCTTTGCCACATCTATCCTATACAGCGGCGGCATCGCCACATACAGATGCCCAGCCTCAACCAAAGCTCTAAAATGTTTCACAAATAGAGCACAGAGCAAAGTGGCAATATGTAAACCATCTGAGTCAGCATCGGCGAGAATACAAATCTTACCATAGCGCAAACCATCTAAATTATCTGACCCCGGATCAACTCCGAGTGCAATCGAAATGTCATGCACTTCCTGAGAGGCTAACACTTGGGTGGATTCGACTTCCCAGGTATTTAAGATCTTACCTCGTAACGGCATGATGGCTTGCGTCTCTCGATTGCGTGCCTGCTTGGCAGAACCACCTGCAGAATCACCCTCTACCAGGAACAATTCGGTCACATCAATGTCTTCACTAGAGCAATCGGCTAACTTACCTGGCAAAGCTGGACCGGCTGTTACTTTTTTACGGGTTATTTTCTTCGCAGATTTTAAACGACTTTGAGCATTTTCTATCGCTACCATGGCAATCCGCTCACCCATTTCTAGGTTAGCATTTAACCAAAGTGCGAATGAGTCTTTAACCTTGGTGGAGATGAACAGCGAGATGTCCCGGGAAGATAACTTTTCTTTCGTTTGTCCGGAAAACTGTGGATCCTTCATACGAACTGATAAGACATACTGACACTGGGTCCAAACATCATCTGGAGAAAGTTTGACTCCCTTTGGCAAAAGATTTCTGAAGTCACAGAACTCTCTAATTGCTTCAGTTAAACCCAATCGTAATCCGTTTACGTGTGTTCCACCTTGCGCCGTCGGGATCAGGTTTACATAACTCTCAGTTATCAGTTCAGTCGATTCGGCCGACCAGGCAACAATCCACTCAACTTCTTCGTCATCATTACCCTCTTTACCTTGAAAACCCTCTTCCGGTATCCGCTCATTATCACCTAAGGCACCCATTAAGTAGGCTTTCAGTCCATCTTCATAGTACCAAGTTTGGTTGTTCTCAGGTTTAGCCTCATCCTCAAAATTAATCGTAAGGCCAGGACACAGGACCGCTTTTGCTCTAAGTAATCTACATAAGCGTGCAGCATGAACCCTTGCTGAATCAAAAAAGGACTCATCAGGCCAAAATCGTATTGTTGTCCCAGTGTTCCGTTGCCCTACTGTGCCAATCTGCTCTAGGTCATTAGTTTTTACACCATTGGCGAACGACATATTGTATTCAGCACCACCTCGTTTAACCCAGACTTCGACATTTCTACTCAACGCGTTGACAACTGAAATGCCCACTCCGTGTAAGCCACCAGAAAAACGATAATTTTTGTTTGAGAACTTACCACCTGCATGCAGACGCGTCATAATCACTTCGACACCCGGCACCCCTTCTTCTGGGTGAACATCGATTGGCATCCCTCGACCGTTATCAGCCACCTCGACCGAACCGTCTTTATACAACGTAACGTCAATCTTTTTACAATGACCAGCGATTGCCTCATCGACACTATTATCAATCACCTCTTGAACAAGGTGGTTTGGACGCTCCGTATTGGTGTACATGCCAGGACGCTTGCGAACAGGCTCTAATCCGGTCAACACCTCAATTGCGGAAGAATCGTAATCTGCGGACATACTACATAATTTTTATGGTTATCAATACTTGGAGTTTAACGTGATTTTAATTCACTAAAAACCTAAAAAAACAACACAGTTGTGGTATTACCAAATTGCCATACTCTATTTGAAATTTGATGCCCTCATGTCTCTAATATTGACACCAAAGATGATAGAATGCTCGTGAAATATGGAACCTGAGTAAAGCCAATGTCTGACCAAAAAAATAGCCTAGAGCACCTTGATTTCGAGGATGCCTACGCACAACTGGAATCTCTAGTCGAGAGGATGGAAAGAGGAGATCAAAGCCTAGAGTCATCATTGGCTGATTTTGAGCGCGGTGTCGCTCTAATGAAGCATTGCCATGAAGTGTTGAAGAACGCTGAGCAAAAAGTAGATATCCTGGTTAAAGACAACGAAGGTTTATTTAGCACCGAACCGTTTGAGGACAAAGCACTTTGAGAGCAAAGTACTTTTAGAACAAAGTTTTCATGAGCGTGTCTCGATAGAGCCTTTGCATATCAAACAGACTCAAATGCCGAAGATTAAGTTGATTCATACCCTGGGTGAAAATGACGCTAACTGATAGCCAAGTTTATCTTCACCGAGTTGAGAAAAGACTCGATGAAGCTCTGACAAATACCAAAGCGCCCAAGACATTGATTGATTCAATGCGCTATTCAACTCTGTCTGGGGGTAAGAGAATTAGAGCCCTACTGGTTTATGCATCTGGCATCATCACGGGTGCTAAGCTGGAAGCGCTGGATACCATCGCGGCTGCGATTGAGTGTATTCACGCCTACTCTCTGATACATGACGATCTACCCGCCATGGACGACGATGAACTTAGAAGAGGGAAGCCAACCAATCATATAAAGTATGGTGAAGCAACGGCTATTTTAGCTGGAGATGCGTTACAGACACTTGCGTTTGAGCTAATTTTATCAATGGAGTCAGACCTAAGAGATTATCAGGTGCGACTAATTGGTCTTGAGATAGCAAAAGCAAGCGGCGCCGCTGGAATGGTTGGTGGGCAAATGCTGGACATTGAAGCCACTAATAAGGTACTTGAGAGAGCGCAACTTGAACGCGTTCATCGATGCAAAACAGGCGCTCTTATCCTTGCTGCTACTCGCGCGGGTGCGTTGGCAGGCGACTTGAACAATAAGGAGCAAATTTCCGCTCTTGAACTCTACGCGGCCAATATTGGTCTAGCTTTCCAAGTAATAGATGACATTCTAGACATCGAGTCATCAACAGAGATCTTAGGTAAGCCGAGCGGATCAGATTTAGAGCTTAAAAAGTCGACTTATCCGGCTTTGTTAGGACTTCAAGAATCAAAACAACTAGCAGAAAATCTTTACCTTCAGGCCATGGATTGCGTGAGCACAATCGGCGATAATACTGACCAGACTCAGGGCAGCGGTCTGAGTATGTTAAATGCCATCGCTGAACTCATTATTAAACGCACACACTAGTGCTCTAATGACTAGTTTTTTAGCAAAGATATCATCGTGACAAAACCAACTGAAAAATACCCTCTATTGATGACGCTTGACAACCCGAGGGACTTGCGTCAATGCAATGAGGATCAATTGCAACAAGTGTGCGATGAGACCCGTTCGTTTTTGATAGATACGGTATCTAAAATCGGCGGTCATTTGGCCGCAGGTCTTGGCACCGTGGAACTTACCACAGCCCTCCATTACGTATTTAATACGCCAGACGACAGAATAGTCTGGGATATAGGCCATCAAGCCTATCCACACAAAATTCTAACCGGTCGTAGAGATCAGCTGCATACGATACGTCAGGCTGGTGGATTGTCGGGTTTTTTGAAGCGAAATGAGAGCGAATACGACACATTTGGTGCGGGCCATTCAAGCACTTCGATAAGTGCCGCTCTTGGCATGGCTGTAGCGGCCGCTCAGCAAAATGTGGATCGCGATGTCGTGGCCATCATTGGCGATGGCGCCATCACTGCCGGAATGGCGTTTGAGGCTTTGAACAATGCAGGCGACATGGACGCCAACATATTGGTCATTCTTAATGATAACGATATGTCGATCTCACCCAACGTTGGAGCGTTTAAAAACTACTTAACGAGATTAATGACAGGTCCGACTGTCAACTCGGTTCGTCAAGGCGCTAAAAAAGCGTTAAATTTCGCGCCGGAAGTGCGTGATTATGCACGCCGCTGGGAAGAACACGTTAAGGGGATGATCCTTCCTAGCACATTTTTCGAGGAGATGGGTTTTAACTATGCAGGCCCGATTGACGGCCACGATATAGAAACTTTAGTAACCACTCTTCGGAACCTAAAAGAGATAAAAGGTCCACGCTTTTTACATATCGTCACCAAGAAAGGTAAAGGTTTTGAGCCGGCGGAAGATGCTCCAATCAAATACCATGGTGTTTCACCATTCAACCCCGCGACTGGAGAGCTCGGCAAGAAAGCCAAAAAACGTAACTACACGGATGTATTTAGCGACTGGCTGTGCGATATGGCCAAGCAAGATGAAAGACTAATCGGCATCACACCAGCAATGAGAGAAGGCTCGGGGCTCGTTCGCTTTTCCGAGGAATACCCAGAACGTTATTTTGACGTAGCCATCGCAGAACAACACGCTCTAACCTTTGCTGCCGGCATGGCTTGCGACGGTCAAAAACCCGTAGTAGCTATTTACTCAACCTTTTTACAACGCGCCTATGACCAGTTAATACACGACATAAGCGTGCAAGATCTAGACGTTATGTTAGCCATAGATCGAGCTGGATTGGTTGGAGCTGACGGTGCCACCCATGCAGGTATATTCGACTTAAGCTTCCTGCGCTGTGTACCAAATTGTGTGATCTATGCCCCAAGTGATGAGGCCGAGTGTCGAAATATGCTTTATTCTGCATATAAACACAAAGGGCTGACCGCGGTGAGATACCCAAGAGGAGCCGGCATTGGTGCAGTTGAGGAAACTCAAATGAGCGAAATCCCACTGGGCAAAGCGAAAGTACTTACCAAAGGCAACAAGATAGCAATACTAAACTTTGGCACCTTACTCCCAGCAGCAAGAATGGCTGCGATATCGCTGGGAGCGACCCTGGTTGACATGCGCTTCGTTAAGCCTCTTGATGAAAAACTTCTATCTGAACTCGCGCAAAGTCATGATTTACTCGTTACCGTCGAAGAGAATGTTATAGCTGGTGGGGCAGGTTCAGGAGTCAATGAATACCTTTCATACACAGGAGTGAACACTCCCACCTTGAATTTGGGTCTTCCAGACCGATACATAGATCACGGTGACCAGGCGACTTTACTCGCTGAATGCGGTCTCGATGGCGCTGGAATCGAAAAGTCGATTCTAAAGTCTCCTCACTTTGAGTCCGAATCAGCTAAAACATCAGTTGCAAACTAACTACTGAAGATTTGATTAATGAGCAGATCATTCAGCTTATACACCTCTTATTGATTGTACTTTTACTGCATTTTTACTGCACTATGAAATCGGGCGTGTAACGCCCAAGGCTTTATCATGACTAAGTCAGCACAAATTGAAGACGTTCAAGGCAGCTTGGATACTCGTCAAATACCGATTAATCGAGTTGGTATAAAAGACATCCAACATCCAATTACGATTCTTAACAGAGATGGAAGCAAATCAAGCAGCATCGCTACGTTTTCTATGTCTGTAAGCCTCCCTCATGACCAAAAAGGGACACATATGTCTCGCTTCTTACAAATGTTAAATGAATCTGAAACAGTGATCTCAGCCAAACATTTTCATAAGATGCTTGGTGCAATGGTTGAGAGGCTAGAGGCGGAATCAGGCTATATAGAAATGCAGTTTACATACTTCGTAGAGAAGACGGCGCCTGTGTCTGGCGTCAAAAGCCTCATGGATTATCAAGTTAATCTGATTGGGCAATTAGAACAAGGACATCTTGCTTCCACCTTGGAAATCACTGTACCAGTAAAGAGTCTTTGCCCTTGCTCAAAAAAAATCTCTGAATACGGAGCCCATAACCAACGATCTCACATAACGGTTGGCGTCAATTGCTCAAACAAACTATGGTTGGATGAGATTATTAGGTCAGTTGAAGAACAGGCCAGCGCAGAGCTATTCGCAATCTTAAAAAGACCTGACGAAAAATACATTACCGAGCGAGCATACAATAATCCAAAATTCGTCGAGGACGTAGTGCGCGATGTAGCTAATTCATTCGACAAAAACGATGCGATAGCACGCTATTACGTGCATGCTGAAAACTTTGAATCAATCCACAATCACTCCGCGTTTGCGGTGATTGAACACGACAAAACGATATAAGGATTAATAAAAACCAAAAGTTATTAGCAATAATTGTCGATATCGGTCTTTGACGATCCAGTGCAAACTTGGGATTATTTATAAGATCCAGTGCAACTTGGAATTATTTATAAAACCGTCTTTCTACTCGATAGTACGTATTATGCGACACAACTATCACTAGCAATAAAATAGCGATTAATAATCCGTAGTTGAGCCAAGTCAAACCGCTGTCAAAGTGCCGCCCACCAGCTTCAACAAAAGTAAAACCCGCCCCAGGCGCCCAATTCTGAACGGCAATTATCAACGCATTAACACACAATAGAACAAGTGAGTGTGTCAAATATATCGAATAAGATATCTTACCCAAATATTGAAAAATCTTTATATTGAGTAAAGTCGATATCCACCCTCGTTGAAACGAAAACGACAATACCACTATACAAAATAACGAAATCAGCGATAGATTATTAGTGCTATCGTTGAACGAAACTAATCGTACTGTAGCTATGACGAGTATCAGTTCATAAGCTGTAAACAATGTTTTCGTCAGCCATGAACGTCCGCTTGAATTTACTAATTTAAATCTTGAAATCAAACGGTAACAGAGATACATAACCACGCCACCAAAAAAACCAACCAGTCCGCGCAACACTTCATTACTGAAACCAAAGTACGCCTTCCAAACGTCGGTATTCAGAGTGAGATAAACGCCAGCCGACGCGAGCAGCAGCCATAAAATTTGTTTGCTGCGATTACCAGTTAAAATCGTGATAAATAGAACTAGGTACAAATAGAACTCAACGCTAATACTCCACGAAGGCGCGTTAAAACTGAACGGGTCTGCTGAGGGTAGCCATGCCTGAAGCAATAGCAGGTTGGGTAATATTTCACTTATGTCTTGCGAACCAGAAAAAGGAATACTATTAAAGCTTACTTCAAACAGATACGTCGCCGCCAACCGGGTTGCTTCGAACATTATAAACCCGATCAACATAAGTATATGAAGGGGGAATAAGCGTAAGGCGCGACGTTGCAAAAAGTCTTTGAATTTAATCTTTGTCCGAAAGCCATATCCATGAGCTAAAACGAAACCGCTTAGTACAAAGAAAAAATCTACAAAAATAAAACTACCCCGAAAGAAGCTTGACTCGGTGAGGGTATCAACAAAGTGCATGTGATACATGACTACGCAAAGTGCCGCCAAACCTCTGAATGAGTCTAATGCTGAAAATCTGTCTTTCATTGCTGTGGATTAAACAATACGGGAAAGATCATTCGACATATGAATGTCTGTATTACAGCTAGAATGATCTAGTGGTTTGCGAAAGCACGATAGTCTACATTTAATTAGCACTGTTCGCATTCGGTATCTATAATCTTATTAAATTTTTAACTAAATACATCAAACATACCGAGCACAATATGATTCTTCATCACTACTCGATCTCACCTTATTCAGAGAAAATACGTTTAATGCTTGGTTATGCCGGAATCTCATGGCAATCATCTGTCGTGCCTCCTATGCCGCCTCGCCCTACTCTCGATCCGATGCTGGGGGGGTATCGCAGGATACCAGTAGCACAGATTGGTGCTGATATTTTCTGTGATACACAGCTAATCGTCTCTGAAATTGCACGCATATCCAATAAACCGGAGCTAAGCTTTTCTGGTGCAACTGCGGATGTTGCAGACTTTGCTAACTCAATAAACGAAAATGTATTCATGCCTGTTGTACAAGGAGCGAACCCCAGAAAAGTATTGAGAAAACTCGCTTTTCAATATTGGCCTTGGCAAATTGCCGGACTGCTGAAAGACCGAGTCATGGTCGGTAAAACCTCACAGCTTCCAAGACTTAAGTCGGCTGAGCGTCAAGTCATCGTCAAACAATTCAAAAAGGATTTAGAACAAAAACTCGAAAATTCGATATTTTTGTTTGGTGAAAACCCTACAATAGCTGACTTTGCGGCATACCATCTTGTTTGGTTCGCTGGGGAGACCAGATCTGGTAAGTTTTTTGATCGACGCTCGCGGGCAAGGCAATGGGAAGCTAGGATGAAACGATTCGGTCATGCTAGACATACTCGAATAAACAAGAGCCAGTTATTTACAACAGCCGCCTCGTCAGACCCCAGAGAACTCACCGAGCTTAATTTCAGCGATGATATGGCGGGCAACATAGTGACGATAGAACCCAGTGATTATGCTCAAGATGCTACCACTGGAAAATTGGTTGGTGAATCAGATGAGCGATGGATTATTGCCCGCGAAACTGATCAATTCGGGGTAATCCACGTACATTTTCCCAAAACAGGCTACAAACTAACGGTATCAGAGTAGACCACTACAGCGATTCAAGCCGCCAGAGCAATACTGTCTGATAGACCGATTTTCAATTTTAGAAATTTCATCTACACGTATACCCCGCATCCGCTTGAAGCTGGGAATTAATCAACCTACACTCTGTTTACGAGGTAGGAGTTGTTAAAGAATGCAAAAATCGAACATAAAAAAGAGTGTGCTCGCGCTTGCAATAGCTCAGTGCTTCTCGAGTAACGCCGACGCTGCTACTATCATGCTCAATGGAGGGTGTAGCCTAAGAGACGCCATCCAATCAGCTAACACTGATGCATCGGTAAATGGCTGTGCTACTGGCAATGGCGACGATACTATTTCGATGCTTGCTTCGTCGATTGTCACTCTATCTGCTATTGATCCAGCTGGAGACATGGTTGCGGGACTACCAACAATCACCTCCAATTTAACAATACAGGGAAATGGATCGACTATCACAAGAGATGAGCAAGCGCCAGGTTTTAGAATTTTTACCGTAGGGAATAACGCAACTTTCGAGCTAAATAATGTGACCATCACTAATGGAGTGGGTACAGGCGCAGCCATCGAAGCAAGTAATGCCGAATTGATAAAAATTAGTAATTCTACGATCTCTAACCACTCCGCCGGAATGGTAAACGGCTCGCCCAGCAACTCTAATATCGGCCTAAATATAGCGGACACAGATCTGGAGCTTATTGAATCAACTGTTACTAATAACAGCGGCACCAATAACGTTGGCATTTTTGTAGAGTCTGGCAACGTTACCATCACAGAAAGTCTTGTGACTCATAATAACGCCAGCTCTTCCAGCGCTGGATTGTATGTCGCTTATGGAAGCCTAACAATGAGCCAAGCAGATATCTCCCATAACATAGCTAGTTTCGGTAGCGGCGCTAGTTTATACAACGCTTCGTCTGTTTCTATAACTCAGTCGCAGATTAATGAAAATACCGGCAGTAGTAGTGGTTTATACGTATACCAAGCTGAAAGTGCTGGGGCATTAACACTCACTATTTTAAACAGTCACGTAAACCAAAATGAAGGAGATTACAGTGGGCTCTATCTCTATGCCGGCTCGTTAACGGAAACAAGCACCGCAACCATCAACAACGTTACTATCAGCAAAAATATTTCCGCAAGCTCAGCGGGGGTTGATCTTATCGGAGATCTTTTAAATGTCTTTGCAACAGATCTGGTCGTGTCACAAAACCGAGGAGGAGATGATGAATTCTCAGGAGTTTCAATCTCTGGCGGAGCCATGGTAAATCTAGAGAACCTAGAGCTTATCAATAACACTCCCCAAACTGGTGCAACGGCCAATAGAAGCGGATTAACCGTGAAAGAGTCTACTTTAACACTCAACAACTCAAACATTAGCAATAACAGTGCTCAACGGATATCGTCGGCAATCTACATGACCAGCTATAGCAATGTTCAGGTCACAAATACAAAAATAATCAACAATTCGATGGTTGATGGCCACAGTGGTATCCACGCTCCTGTCCATGTTGATAACTCTATACTTACACTGACGAATGTAACCCTTGACGGCAATATATCCACGAAAGACGGGGGAGCGATTCACGCAGATAATGGGAGTTCCTTGACAATCAATGGCTCAACCATCTCTGATAATTTTTCTCCAAATGCCTACGGTGGTGGGGCATTGTATTTAGGCTATGGCACTATCACATCCATCTCAAACAGTACACTCTCTGGAAATCGTGCGGGCGACGGTTCAGCTATCAAGAGTGTTGATTCAAACACACTCATTATTAACAACGTTACTGTCGCAAATCATGATTCAGCGACGCCTGGGAACTCTTCATTCACATTGTCAATTAGTGGAATACAATCGCAATTGGCTATAAACAACTCGTTGTTTTCGGGTAACAGTGGAGACCTCTGCAATATGCTTCTGCCAGGAGGAGTAGGAACAAATAATTGGTTTGAAGACGCCAGCTGTAATGGTCTTGGACAAGGATTGCTACAATTAGGTACCCTGACTAACAACGGTGGACTTACGGCTACTCATGCACTCCCATTTGGGTCACCAGCTATCGATACGGGAAGCTCTGCAATTTGCTCAGCAAGCCCAGTGAATGCACTAGATCAACGCGGCGAGCGTCGTGGTAGTCTATGCGATATCGGAGCATATGAGTTCGTTGACAAAACAATATTTTTTGTAATTCGCTCAGCTGATGGAAAAATTATTACGGTAGCTCTTTAGAATAAATCAGCAAATAATAAATACACTCTAGCCTACAATGACAAAATTAACGCTCAATTCTAGTTTCGACTCTGGCAGCATAGAAATCATCGACGCTCGCGATTCGCAGAATATTAAACTCAATATAAAAAAGGATAACGCCTCAGACTTTTTTCAATGGTTTCATTTCTCCTTAACTGGTGAGATTGGCGAAACCTATAAGCTTAGACTTATGAATGCAGGCCAAAGCTCTTATAGTAAAGGTTGGCAAGACTATAACGTCTGTACTTCATATAACCGACAAGATTGGTTTCGAACATCATCACGGTTTATCGATGGTGAATTGCAATTTGAAATCACCTTGAGTGAAAGCACAGTTTATTTCGCCTACTTTACGCCCTACAGTCATGAACGCCATTTAGACTTACTGGCCTGGGCTCAGTCTGATAGTAGATGCGAAGCTGAACATCTAGGGGAAACTGTGGACGGCCGAGCAATCACCTTATTGAAAATAGGCAATTTTGAATCACCGCGAAAGAAAGTCTGGTTAATGGCTCGCCAACACCCAGGGGAAACCATGGCTGAATGGTTTATAGAGGGCTTTCTTCACTCATTACTTGATGAAGACAATCCGATTGCAAAACAAATGCTGAAGAACACGGCGTTTTTTGTGGTGCCAAATATGAATCCAGATGGATCTGCTCGTGGTAACCTCAGAACCAATGCAGCTGGAGCCAATTTAAACCGAGAATGGTTAGAGCCCAGCTTGGAAACGAGCCCCGAGGTCTACCTTGTTAGGCAAAGAATGATTCTCGAGGGTGGTGATCTATTTTTAGACATCCATGGAGATGAAGAGTTACCCTACAACTTCGTGGCCGGTTGTGAAGGCAATGAAAGTTACGACGAACGGCATGCAGGTTTAGAGGAAATTTTTAAAAACGCCTATATGGCAATCTCCCCTGATTTTCAGGATAAATATGGGTATCCAAAAGAGGACAAAGGCACTGCCGACTTAAGAATCGCTGCAAATTGGCTTGGCGATCATTTTAGAACCTTGAGTTTCACCATCGAGATGCCGTTTAAGGACAATGCAGACTTACCAAATGCAGTAACAGGCTGGTCGGCTGAAAGAAGTGCCCAATTGGGGAGTGATGTTCTATTTCCAATTCAGCAGACTCTTAATGAAATAATCAAATAATCTATACGGGCAGATGTAACGAAGAATATTATTCAAACAAGTCTTTAATGAGGTTCATTAACAGAACAGCCATTCTGATATAGACTAACGACAATCTACACACAGAGTAAAATCCCAAAAGGAGCCAACATGACCACTACCAAACAACTTTTCTCGACAGTATCATCGCAAGGAAATCTGACCGTTGAACTCAAAACAGTCGAATTAGCTGAACCTAAAGATCACGAAGTAATCGTAAAAATCGAACTGGCTCCAATCAATCCGAGCGATATGTGGCCTATGTTTAGCCTCGCAGACTTGAGCCAAGCAAAATTTAATCCTGATAGCGATGGCGCAAAATTGACTGCGCCTTTATTTCCCGGAATGACTCAAGCGGTAAGAACAAGGCTAGATCAAGCTTGTCCAGTGGGCAACGAAGCCTCTGGAATAGTGGTAAAAACAGGGAGTAGTGATGCAGCCAAAGCACTGATGGGCAAACGCGTAGCCATTTTAAGTGGCTCAACATTTGCTGAATACTCTTGTGCACCGGCGCAAATGTGCTTGCCGCATGCCGAAACGACAACAGCAGAGCAAGCATGTTCATCATTCGTCAATCCATTGACAGCCCTTTGCATGATAGAAACAATGCGTAAAGAGGGTCATAAAGCTCTTGTTCATACAGCTGCGGCATCTAATCTAGGTCAGATGTTGAACCGAATCTGTATTGCCGATGGGATCGATCTGATAAATATTGTGCGTAAACCTGAGCAAGAACAAATACTTCGAGATATCGGTGCTAAATATGTAGTTAACTCCTCTTCAGAGAGCTACATGAGTGATCTCTACATGGCCATTAAGTCAACTGGCGCCACCCTCGCTTTTGACGCGACTGGCGGTGGTCAATTGGCCAGCGACATACTGACAGCTATGGAAGCCGTACTCACCGAAGGTGTTACTGGTTTGAACACCTACGGGGCGCCAGAACATAAACAAGTCTACTTATATGGTGGCTTGGACGTGTCTCCAACGATGCTAAAGCGCGCTTATGGCATGTCCTGGGGAATCGGTGGGTGGCTACTAATGAGGACTCTCGCTACATTAGAGCCGAATAGAGTGATTGAGCTTAATAAACGTGTTGCTACTGAAATCGGTACTACTTTCGCCAGCACGTACTCGGGCGAATTCAGTTTAGAAGAAATGCTAAAGCCGGAAAATATCGCTCTATATAACGCCAAAAAAACTGGTGAAAAGTATTTGGTTAATCCAACCAAATAGAGTAGGGATCACAAAGTAGCGCGACATCTATCGCCACCGATGTCGCGCATCACTTTGCGCAATTCACACTCTAGATGCTTCGCAAGTATGTTATCTCAGAGTGACTTACCCCCTAAATGGGGCGAAATACTCAGACCAACCAACAAATATATTTGTGTGATAACGACAAAAAGTTGCTGATGTATATTTATAATTCGCAGTATGGACTCCATGAGCAACAAATCTAAGCTTGAATTTATAGGACTAGACACTCAATACAAGTCGGCCAAGGGGGCAATAATAACGCGCACGCACCTTGATGGTGCAGCCTCGCCGTTGGCTTGCGCTACCTCCATAGAGGCTATATCGCGCTTGCTTCCCCATTACTCAAATACGCACAGTTACGTGCACAACTCAGCTAAAGTTTCTACTAAGGCATTGAACTGGGCCCATTCTCAGATACTGAGATTTGTTGGTGCCTCCAATGAATTTTATACGTCAATTTTTACTGGTGCGGGCACCACCGCAGCAATCAATCGCCTAGCCAGAGGCTTAAAAGCCTCAAGACCACAGAAACCAGTTATTTTGGTGTCTGCAATGGAGCATCACGCCAACGACCTTCCTCACCGACAGTTTGGCAATCAGGTTAAATTCATTCCTCTGCAAGGAGAAGGTAGTCAACAAGGTTCAGTCGATATGCTCGAGTACGAAAAACTTCTCAAAGACCATAAAACGCAAATAAATTACGTTGCAGTGTCGTCGGTTAGCAATGTGACGGGTATCAAAAACCCGGTGAGGGAAATGGCAACCTTAGCGCACGAGTATGGAGCTAAGATTATTGTCGATGGAGCACAGAGCGTTGCGCATGAACGCACAATACTCGATGACTCAAATATTGATTTTTTCATATTCTCCGGGCATAAGCTATACACCCCTATGTCGCCAGGTGTGCTCATTGCCGATAAAAAAGCTATGGAAGAACTTGGAGGGCAGGACCTTGGTGGTGGATCGGTATCATCGGTTAGCTATTTCGACTATGAACTACTCCCCTCTTATCCAGCAAGAGAGCAATCAGGCACACCAAATATTGTAGGTGCCATAGCACTAGCCAGTGTCTCGAAGGTCTTATTAGAAACTGGCATGGATGAGCTTAGGAAATCGGAAACTGAGATAATGGCTCATCTGTTTTCTCGTTTAAATGACAATGAAAATATACGCGTATATGGAGATCATCTGCTTGCAAGAACTGGAGCCCTTGCTTTCAACCATAGCTTGATCGACCACGGACTCCTGGCGGCCATTTTGAATGACTATTACGGTATTGCGGTTCGCAATGAGTGTTTTTGCGCGCATCCATACGTCAGTAGCCTGTTGAAAGAAGAGCTTTGGGAATTAGACTTGGACGGCGTTGATGAGTACGAGCAAGAGGATTTCATAAATCGAAAACGAGGCATGGTAAGGGTTAGCATTAGTGCATATAACACCAAATTGGATATTGATCGCTTGATGTCGGCAATCGAAGATGTAGAAGGTAATATAAACGAGTTAAAAACTCATTATCGAGTGCAACCTGATGGTTCCTACACGCACAATAACTACGATATAAATTGGGAAACTGTAGTGTTATCGCATTAACTAACCAGGAATTTGTTAGACACAGTGATTAGTGCACCAAAATCTAAGTGAAAGTCGGTTGCTTACGTATCTGGTTAATTAAAAACTGTCACAGCTTAAGGATCGAATCAATTACACTGCAGAACCAAGTATCAAACTTAAATTGGGGCTGCGTTTTTCACTTGAGCGTTTCTTCACGATTTTCTCAATCTCTTTATCGTCTTCTGGATTCAATTCAATCGACAACCACTCATGGCACTCCATACCGGCTTCGTAAGGGATCAATGGCCCTGAAATCCTTTCAGGATGGTTATAAATCATGTCATCAGTGACTGGGATAAATACTTGCTGGTTCATTTTTACCGTGCTCTCTTCAAAAAGTGCCGCTTACATCATCTTTTAAATGATCATGAGTCGACCGATTACAACTTCATAAGACCAAGATCTGAGTGTAGCAGCGTTAACTACCCTTGGTATCGCTCCACTCTTAACGGTGTTTGTCCAACGATCCTTGGAAATCAAATCAATAGTCCAATTTCCATTCTTTTATTAAACGACGCTAATGTGACGTTTTACGGACTAATTAGTGGTAAAAATATGGTATTAGATACTGAGGCTGAAGCCATTGTTAATTTAGTGCAAAATAACACACAATCTGCCCGTTAAATGATTTACTTGACACTCACTAATAAAAACTTTGGTTTTAAAAACATAGAGTTAACTATACATAATGGTAAATAAAAATCCACGTAAAGTCGCCATTGTTGAGGACGACCTCGACCAACGAGAGAACTATCGGGACGCCCTCGAACAATCGGGTTATGCTGTTAACACATATCCAAATCGAGCTGAAGCACTCCAAGGTATGAAGGACAACATGCCAGATCTAGCGATACTGGATATCATGCTTGAAAATGAAATGGACGGTGGTTTCGATTTGTGTCGGGATTTACGCGCCTTATCGCCCACTCTACCGATTATTTTCCTCACCGCTAGAGACAGCGATATTGATCGAGTTTCTGGTTTGAGGTTAGACGCATGGGATTATCTTACTAAACCACTAAACATGCAGTATTTGAGTGTCAGAATTAATTCACTGTTTAGGATAGTGGATAGTCTCAATCAAACTGCCGAGCAAGGTGGCGCCCAAGATGATTTAATCGTTGATCAACTGAGCATTAACGAGGACTCAATGACGATAAAATGGCGAGGTGAGGAGTTAAGCCTAACGCTTACCGAGTTCTGGCTAATTGAATCGATGGCCAGACACCCAGGGCACGTCAAGACCTACGAGAACATGATGCAGATCACCCGTCAAAGCTATGTAGAACGCAATACAATCAATGGCTACATAAGACGCATACGGAATAAATTTAAAGAAATCGACAGTGATTTTAAGCAGATTCAAACCGTTTTTGGTGTCGGTTATAAATGGAACTCTGATAGTTGAGTCATTGCGGTAGATAAGACATGCGCGCTCCTTTTTCGATTCGCACCAAGCTACTACTAGTAGCCATGCTGCTTTTGCTTATTCCCTGGATGTCCTATGTCTATGTCAGAGACATGAAAATGTTTTTACTGGCTGGTCAAGAAGATGCACTGTCTCTAACCTCGAGAGCAGTAGCTACTGTGTTGCATGATCGCCCTGAACTGTTTGCAGAGCAGTCCACATTAGACCCGAACAATTTAGAAGGCAACGAAATATATGCTGCACCACTGCCTAATTTCATCAACATAAACGGGGATCCAAGCGACTGGGGTGAACAAGCAAAACAAGTGGTGACTTCAGAACCATCACCAGTCGATAAATTACTGAATCCTAGTAATATTATCTCTGTTGATCACACCATGGGTTACCGCAGTAATTTTATTTACGCTCTTTTTAAAGTAACGGATGATAGTGTCATTTTTAGACGTCCAGAACTACTACGTGTGGATGCTGCTGACCATATTCGCCTGACCTTACAACCCCCTGGCTCACCGGAGCAGCGTTACACATTGATCACCGGATCTGCAGGGAGAATGAGCATCTATCGGATGGACAGCGCATGGCAATACCCTATTACTGGTAAACCGAATTACGACTTATCTGCTGAGTTACGCTTAACCGAGCTAGGTTACAATGTCGAACTCAGGATCCCGAGATTTATGCTGCATTCTGATACACGAATCAGTATGGCAATCGCTGACGTTGATGATCCAGAATCACTGGCGATCGAAGCCGTAGTTCGCACAACACCAGAAAGTGAAAATGATACTTTATCAAAGGTTCTTGTGCGCTCACCTGAAATTGATAAGATTCTGAAGGGGCTCGATCGCGCCGACACCAGAATCTGGGTATTCGGAAGTGATTCAAGACCACGTACAGTAGTCGGAGAAATCCTAAATGCAACTGCCGCTTATGAAGTAGTCAAACCTCTTAATACCGGAGATTGGTTGAAATATGCGTGGGACATTAGCGCTTATTATTACAACGTAGTCTTACAAACTATTTTTGCCTACATCATTGAGCAAGGCGGATCAGACAATCAATTCGACCCCTCGATTGATGAACAGACCAGAAATTATCAACTGGTCGAAAAAGCACTTAGAGGAGAGATTTCAACTGCGAGGGGGCCCTCCAGTGAAAATCGAGGCACTATATTAATGTCAGCACATCCTATCTACCTAGGCGACAACATCCCCGGTGCGGTCGTGGTTGAGCAGAGTACCAATCAGGTATTAAGACAACAACAAGCTATTTTAGAAAATGTCATCAGCATTACTCTGCTGGTATTGATTACAGTTGCGACAGCACTTCTAGTTTTTGCTTCGCGACTAACCATGAGGATTCGGCGATTAAGAAACGCGACCGAGACCGCGATTGATCGGGATGGCAGAATCCTCAATGCCAAACTGAATGCAGAAGCTAAGGCTGGCGATGAGATTGGAGACCTCTCGAGATCAGTAAGCAGTATGTTAGGTCGATTGTCTCAATACACAAACTATTTACGAGGGCTTCCTGACACGCTTGCACATGAGGTCAGCAACCCGTTAAATGTGGTTAACTCATCTTTGCATAATCTAACTCAAGAATCTCCAACTCTGGCTGACAGCAAATACATGACTAGAGCTCAAAACGGCCTAAATCGAATTGGTTCAATTCTGAGGAATTTAACTGAAGCCGCGAATCTTGAACAAGCGATGCAAAGCGAAGATCGAGAAAAAATCGACCTTGTGGATTTAATCGAAAGCTATGTGGACGGTTACTCTTTTTCCAACCCCAATCAGCCGTTTGAGGTTATTGTCCAAACTCGCCCTCTTCCAGTTGAAGTTGCGCCCGATTACATAGCACAGGCTTTAGATAAACTGATAGACAATGCAATCGACTTTGCTGCTCCAAACACATCTATTGTGGTAAAAGCTAAACGAGTTAATAATTTCGCTCAGATAGATATTATTAACAAGGGCTCTAAACTTCCTGAAGGAATGGTAGAGAGAATATTTGAACCATTAGTATCTTTAGGGCGTAAAGACGCGCAGAAGATAAGTCTTGGAATGGGCCTGTACATAGTAAAACTGATCGCCAGCTTCCATGGGGGCGACATATCGGCCCGCAATCTGTTGACGTCAGACGGAGTCATTTTCTCGTTGTCATTACCCTTGGATGAACCAGCGACGCCATTCCAACCACACCATCAACTTAAATAGGTATCAACAATGGGCCACAGGCTGAGCAAACTATACACAAGAACAGGCGACGACGGTACTTCCGGGCTGAGTGGCGGAGCCAGAGTCCCTAAAAACCATGAACGAATGAATGCCATGGGTACGGTGGATGAACTAAACAGTGTTATTGGACTATTAATTTGCAAACTCGATGATAGCGAGCTGGAATCTATGTTTACCGCCATACAGCACGATCTTTTTAATATTGGAGGTGAGATCAGTATGCCCGGACATAGCTTCATAAAAGAGCAAAAAATAGCCGGACTGGAAGCCAAC
>JAKVBA010000031.1:0-16576 GCA_022447525.1 Gammaproteobacteria bacterium | reverse complement strand
AGATGAATTTAATGAAGCGGTCGAGCCTTTGAAGGATTTCATTTTACCGGGCGGCAGCGAAGCGGCTTCGATTTGCCACATGGCGCGCTCAATAGCTCGTCGCGCAGAGCGGGATGTAATTACACTTCACTATGCTGAACCCGTCTGCGATACTACCCGGCAGTATCTAAATCGACTTTCTGACTTACTCTTTGTTGTGGCCAGAGTCATTAATCTACGCTTGGGGCATGAAGATATTCTTTGGAAAAAAGAACTCGCCTAAATCCACAATTCACACCTGCTTGCCTGACAACAATAATAAAAATTTGGAGTGCACACCATGAAAAGTATCTTGTCTTTCTATACGAATCTTAGTCTCGTGCTGAGAATCGTGATCGGAATCGTTCTGGGTGCAATCTTTGCCAGCGTTTCTCCTGAACTTGGAAGCGCTGTTGCGTTTTTAGGAGGCTTATTCGTTGCCGCTTTGAAGGCCGTTGCACCAATATTGATATTTGTATTGGTTGTTAGCTCTTTGGCTAATCAGAGAGAAAACCAGTCCAGTAGTATGGCTGAAATTGTCCTTTTATACGCGATCGGCACTTTATCTGCGGCAACCATAGCAGTCAGTCTCAGTTTCCTTTTTCCGGCTCAATTAAGCCTTGTAACGGGTGATCTATCCAGAGCAGCACCTCAAGGTATTCTCGAAGTGTTAAACACTTTACTTTTTAAGGTTGTTGATAATCCAATTAATGCACTACTTACCGGCAACTACGTCGGCATTTTGGCTTGGGCGATAGGCTTAGGACTCATATTTAAAAAAGCCACTTCAACGACCAAGAGCTTTTTACATGACACCAGCACAGCAGTCACTGGGTTGGTGCACGTTGTTATCCAGTTTGCTCCTTTTGGTATTTTGGGCTTAGTAGCAGGAACGGTAGCGAGCACGGGTTTTTCTGAATTGGCTAATTATGGTCACCTTCTTGCTCTACTGGTAGGAACCATGCTGTTGGTTGCGCTAGTGGTTAATCCAATTATTGTGTTTTTCAAAACCAAACAAAACCCATTTCCTCTCGTCTTCCAAGCTTTACAAGGCACTGGCATCACCGCCTTCTTCACTCGAAGCTCAGCGGCGAATATTCCGGTCAATATGAGACTATGCGAAAAGATGGGTTTAGACGAAGACACCTACTCTGTCTCTATTCCATTAGGGGCAACTATCAATATGGCAGGAGCGGCAATCACTATCACAGTGATGACCTTAGCTGCGGTGAATACCCTAGGTATCGAAGTCGATATAGCAACCGCATTATTATTGTGCATCATTGCCAGTGTTGGTGCTTGTGGTTCTTCAGGCGTCGCAGGCGGCTCACTATTACTGATTCCTTTAGCATGCTCGCTCTTTAACATACCTAACGAAGTGGCAATGCAGGTAGTGGGGGTAGGATTTATTATTGGAGTGGTTCAAGATTCCGCTGAAACCGCTCTCAACAGTTCTACCGACGTGGTGTTCACCGCGGCGGTGAGCAAGAGTAACTAAGCGCTTAGATTCCTGTCGTTATATCGAGACGATGTGTCAATGTTTAAGCCTAACCATTGGGGGTATTTGGCAATGACCCCCAATGCGATGACATCATAGACCGCGTGAAATAATACGATCAGCAACATGCTTTCCGTAAAATGCAGTAAGAGACCAAACGTGATACTGATCAACAAAGCGAAGACAAAATAGTAAAGCGTCATTGCATGCAATAGTGCAAACACAATAGATGAAATAAAAATGGCCAATAAAACACCGGTGTATTGTGTTAGCCAGCTCTGAGCAAAGCCCCGAAAAAGAAGCTCCTCGCCCAAACCGGCACAGCTTGCCAGAACGACGATTTGCGGCCATGTCAATTCTCTTGTGAGGACGTGTAATTGCTCCATCAATTGATAGAACGAGCTGAGCTTGAGCCAGCGATGTGATACCAAAACAACGGGCACATAAAAAGCAATCGAGGCTAGCAATATTGCAATCGGAATCGCGTAGAGCCCAATATTGCCAAGCCAAGACCATGAGTAGTTGTGCCCAATAGTGATCAGCACGGCCACAATCACCAAAATAATGCTCAGCTTAAACAATTGTGAGAATACTGGCGGATCTTGATCTGAACGCATGGATTTAATCTACCAAGCAGCGTAATTGCTTAAGCCCCAGAGGACTTAACTATCAAAGTTGCCATACGACCAGTCTGACCATCGCGGCGATACGAATAAAACAGGTTTGAATCCGCAAAAGTACAATGACTGGATAGAAAACAATTTCTGACTCCAACGGCCTCAAGTCTAGCTACAGCTAATAGCTTGAGATCAGCATAGATCTTATTCTTCTGTGTATGAGGTCTATAGGCTTCGTCAGGGCCTCCTAATTGCTGTTTTACCTCCAATCCAACCTCAAAATGGTCTACTCCAATACAAGGCCCGCACCACGCCAATAAATTTTCGGGACTCGCTCGAAACTTGTTTACGGCTCCCTCGATGATACTGCCAGCCATACCTCGCCAACCAGCATGAATAGCACACACTTGATCACCATTAATATCCGTTATTAACACTGGTAAACAATCTGCCGTCATAACAACACAAGGCTGATTTATAACCTCAGTAATGGCACCGTCGGCGCTGTAGATCGCACCATTATCGTTTCCGCGAAGCGTTTCAGTAATAGAGAGAATCTCGTTACCGTGCACTTGGTTCAGCCATAAAGGACTCTTTTGTAACTTGAAATCAGACTGGAATAAGGCACGATTACTGTATACACATGAAGGGTGATCACCCACATGATTTCCAAAATTAAAGGATTCGTAAACACCACTACTAACGCCCCCAAGCCTGGTTGTGCTTACAGAGACGACGTGGCTGGGTGCTGGCCATTCAGGGAAAATATATTGCATCCGCTATCCAAACGTTTAAACGGTAAGACATCAATGATTGTCCTGCTCGCAGGCATCTATCAGGGCCTGCATATCTTCTGGGAGTGGTCGATCCCAAGACTGATGCTCATCCAAGACTGGGTGTATATATTCTATTCGAGTCGCGTGCAACGCTTGACGTTTGAAGGTCCTTAACTGGGCTTCTAAACTTGGGTGACAGTCTCCCGATATCGCCAGCCTTCGACCATAGACAGGATCTCCAACCAAAGAAAAACCAATATGATTCATATGTACTCTGATTTGGTGTGTCCTGCCGGTTTCCAATTGAACTCTCAAAAGGGTGTGATTACGGAATCTTGAGTCAACGCGATAGTGTGTAATCGCTTCTTTGCCCATCATATTGATAGACATCTTCCGTCTATCGTTTTTATCTCTAGCGATTGGTTCATCAACCGTATTTCCGGATATTACCCGTCCATTGGTAAGCGCTAGATACTCTCGATGGAGGCTGTGATCAACCAACTGACTAGTCAAGCCAAGACGAGCTGTTTCCGTTTTAGCTACCACCATTAGACCTGAAGTATCCTTATCCAAGCGATGTACAATACCTGCTCTTGCTAATTGGCGACTCTCAGGATAGTGGAAGAGAATGGCATTTAGCAATGTATTATCAGGATTACCTGCACCAGGATGAACCACTAAACCAGCCGGTTTGTTGATGACCATCATATATTCATCCTCATGGACGACATCAATCGGCAAATTCTGTGCCTCCCATTCCCCTTGACGTATTTCTGGTACGTTGACCTCAAGCAGCTCGCCTCCGAAGACTTTGTCTTTCTGCTTAGGTGCTTCATCATCAAGTATTACCAGTCCCTTTTTTATCCAATTTTGGATCGTGCTCCTCGAATGTCCATCTAAGAGTTCAGTCAATGCCTTATCAACGCGTTGACCAACTAAATGCTCTGGAACAATGTAACTATGCTTGGAAAAACTCATGATAAATTCAACGTCGACCTTTCTTTGACTGAGCTACTCTGATTGCCTAAATCGTTTACTCTCACGTTAGACAAAAGCTGACCGTTCGTTAATATCTGGAAGTCGGTTTTCGCTTCAATGAAAAGTAAATTCGCGTTATGCTTACGAGCTCAAGATGATAACCCATAACAATAATCTCATGAGCCTTTTAGACAGCATTTCAGCCTTAAATTATCGAGCAATGCCTCTAGCAACTTGGTCAAGGTATGCAAGTAGAGTAATCGCCGTCATTTTAATTGCCTCTATTGCGAGTGGCTGCGCCGGTCGTAAAAAAGATGGGGGTGTCAATCAGGACTATGCTCAACAACAAGTAGAAGAACTTTATCAAAAGGCTAAGAGATCACTAGACACTGGCAATTATAGTTTTGCGATCGATTACTATCGAGCCTTGGAAGCTTCTTTTCCTTTCGGCGAATACACCGAACAAGCCAAGCTAGATATGATCTACGCTTTCAATAAAACCGATCAAGCTGATAAAGCAATCGAAGCTGCCGACAATTTCATCTCTTTGTATCCAACTCATAAAAACGTCGACTACGCTTATTACATGAAAGGAGTGGCTACGTTTCAGAAGAAATCCGGGCGACTTGATCGATTTATCAAAGGCGGTGAAAACTCAGTCAGAGATCCAAAACCGTTCAAGGATTCAATGGAGGCGTTTCAAGAGCTAATCAAGCGTTATCCAGAGAGCACCTACACTGACGATGCGAAACAACGGATTGTTTATATCAAGAACGCTTTGGCGGAGAGGGAATTAGCTGTAGCGCAATTTTATTTCGATAGTAAAACCTATGTTGCCACGGTGAATCGTTGCAAACATATTATTTATCGGTTCGAAACGTCACCTGCTGTCGAGGGCGCATTGAAACTGATGGAAAAATCTTATGTAGAGATGGGTTTAGATGATCTTGCTGAGAGTACACACCAAGTTCTGCTGGCAAACTTCCCGAATAACAGCAAGGAAGTTTATAAAAAGAAGAAAAGTTTTTTCAGCAGACTAAATCCGTTTAACTAGAGTTTCTTTCTGTTTTCTGTCTAATTTCTTCCGCCTACGTTTTTATATCGATCATTTTTTGTACCTTGTGAGCTGACTAAATCATCAGTGGTAGCTCACTTAAAATATAAACTGAGCGAAAGGCTGCTCATACTCTGCTGCTTTGCGCGTGTCTGCTGATAAATAATGGTGTAAAAACAACAGAGTGATTTACCATCGCTCCAGCAAAACTGTTACCGCTTAATTCGCAAATTTCTGCATGTGTCTTGACCATGCCTTACTCAGTTCTAAGTTAGTGGCCTCGTAATCGTCCTGAGTAAGGACAGCATCAACATGACTGGCGGCGAAATCATAAGTAACTTCTGCGTTACCGGTGCTTGAGCCAAAAAGACCGTCGGTTTTCTCTGCAGTTAACTCAACAACTCTGTCAGTCAGGATTGCCACTCGAGCACGCAACTCTTCCCGTTCGGCTCGCGCCTTTTGTTTATATTGCTCCGTTTCTTTTTCCATTTTTTCGATAATTTGAGCAGGCACAGCGTATTTGGGATCCTGAAATTTTCTAGCCCAGCGCTTTGAGCTTTCAGCCATATAACTATTTTGATTTTTCAAAATATCTATTTCTTCCTGAAGCATTTTGATTTTGTTAGCGAATTGCTTTTCGCGATCTGTAACTTTACTAAACATGGATTACCTCCCTTACTACTGCCAGTCGAAACCAGCCGTTAGAGAAAAAACAGATAAACCGCTGATCAATATGGTCTCATATTAGCAACTTTCGTCCGCTGGGAAATCACCTGATTGGGGGATTTACCGCGATTTGGCGGATTTTAATGGACGATTTGCATACCAACGGTAACTCTAATTCGCTTCTAAAGGCTCCAATATACTTAGTTGACAAATTTGTGCATATGTTGAGACCAAGCTTTACTCAACTCCAAGTGCGCAACTTCATAATCATCATTTGACAGAATGGCATCTACGTGATTTGCTGCAAATTCATAACTCACCTCAGAATTACCGCCGGCTGAACCGAACAAACCATCTGCTTTCTGAGCAGTAAGCTCAACTATGCGATTTGTCAAAATTGCGACTCTCGCTTTAAGTTCCTCTCTTTCGGCCCGAGCTTTTAATTTGTACTGAGCGGTATCCTTTTCCATTTTTTCTATGATTTGAGCCGGAACAGCATACTTAGGATCTTGGAATTTTCTCGCCCATCTTCTTGAACTTTCAGCCATGTAGCTATTTTGATTCTTCAAGATTGCAATTTCCTCTTGCAACATTTTGATTTTGCTTGCGAATACTTTTTCTCGCTCTGTTACTTTGTTAAACATGGCTTACCTCCTGTGTGAATACTAAATCAACTTCTGCGACTGCTTCGTTTGTCTTAACAAATCGCTGTTTCGATGATGAAATATTACCAACGGAGAATTTAAAGCGAATCCCCTAAATGGGGTATTTTGAAATAATATGTTTATTCTCACCAATCAATTTTGGGTCGATAACCTGACGTAATTGGGTAACGCCTATCTCGACCGAATGCTTTCTTAGTAATTCGCACGCCAGGGGCCGCCTGTCGTCGCTTATATTCGTTTCTATCGACCAAACGAATCACTTTACTCACATCTTCTGCTGGATATCCCATTTCTACAATTTTAGCCGGCGGCATATCTTGTTCGACATATAACTCTAAGATCGGATCCAGTATTTCGTAAGCAGGTAAACTATCCGAATCAATTTGATCTGGGCGAAGTTCAGCAGAGGGTTCCCTAGTAATAACTCGTTCTGGGATGACAGGAGAAATAGTGTTGCGGTATTTAGCAAGTTCATAAACCAGCACCTTTGGCACGTCTTTAATCGCGTTGTAACCACCAACCATGTCACCATAGAGAGTAGCGTAGCCAACCGACATCTCACTCTTATTTCCAGTAGTAAGTACCATTCGACCCGTTTTGTTCGAATAAGCCATCAACGTTAAACCACGGCAACGGGCCTGAATATTCTCTTCAGTAACGTCCTCCTCGTAACCTTCAAATACAGGCGCGAGTTGTTTCACGAATGCCTCGTACATTGGTTCTATAGATATGACGTGATACTTAACGCCTAGCGCCTGCGCCTCTAAAAATGCATCCTCTTTAGAAATATCTGAGGTGTATCGAAACGGCATCATGATGACGTCCACATTGTCTGGACCAAGGGCATCCGCCGCGATGGTGGCGGTTAAAGCTGAATCAATTCCACCGGAGAGACCAATAACCACGCCAGCAAATCCATTCTTTTTTACGTAGTCACGGACTCCAAGCACCAGAGCCTTGTATATACTCTCGAGCGGTTGGTACTCAGGCACGTTCTCTGTGCCTTGAATAGACAAAGCGTCACTTTGCTTTGTCACTGTTACGGCACTCAGAGCCTCTATAAAGCTGGCCATTTGATGAACAACTTTGCCATTTTCATCGCAAACGAAAGACGCACCGTCAAAAACCAACTCATCTTGCCCACCGATTTGATTGACGTATAAAACCGGCGTATTTACTTTTTTAGCTCGAACACAAACAACATCACGTCGCTCAGAAATTTTATCCGCGTGATAAGGAGAACCATTAATATTAATAACCAGTTCTGCTCCGCCCTCTACTGCCTGCTCAACTGGGCCATCGTGCCATATATCCTCACATACCGTGAGACCCAGCCTGATCCCCTTATAATCGAATACGCATGCTTCCTTGCCAGCGGAGAAATATCGTTTTTCATCAAACACAGCGTAATTTGGCAGCTCGATTTTCTTATACTCATGCACCACCCTACCGTTACTGATCAGAGCACCAATATTGAACATATTTCCATCAATTATTTTGGGGTAGCCCACAATTAAATCAATACCGCTAACCCCCTGACATAATCGCTCCAATTGCTGCTCTACTCTAGTGTGAAACCCAGGTCGCATTAATAAATCTTCTGGCGGATACCCAGTAAGTACCATCTCGGCACACACCAAAAGTTGGCATTCTTGCTCATCTCGCGCGCGCTCGGCGTAATCGATAATTCGGTCAACATTCGCTTCAATAGCGCCAACTACGACGTTGATCTGGGCCAAGCCGATTTTAATTTCACTACTCATGGGTTATGTTCTATTTCTACCAAGTTCGAGTTCAATATACTCATCAATATGAATACTCGAGTTCGAACCTGAATTTGTATCAAACTCTGGATCAAACTCAAGAAAGGTCACTGAGGTTTACCGCCAATGTAGCCCTTTCCGCTGATCATAAAAGTATATCGCCTATTATTACCGATGCATATTGAAGTTCATCACCAGTTGAGCCAAATCGAGGCAAAACAGTGGAATAACCTAATTGAAAACGATAACCCTTTTCTCCGCCACGAGTTTCTTAATGGACTTGAAGTCTGCGGTTGTGTCTCGAGGGAACTGGGTTGGCAGCCTCATCATATGGCGATTTACAGCGAAGATAGAAACTCACTTCTAGCCGCAATGCCTTGCTATGTCAAAGAACACTCTTATGGGGAATACATCTTCGATTGGTCATGGGTAAATGCTTATCACCGACATGGAATGGAATATTATCCAAAACTGTCAAATGCGGTTCCATTTACGCCAGCGACGGGGCCACGCATCTTATTGAATTCTCAAAATAAAGACACTGCCGAATACTCAAACCAAGAGCTTAGTAGCGCAATAATTCAATTTGCCATTAAGGAAACCGAACGATTGGGGATGTCCAGCTTCCATAGTTTGTTTAATACAGCTGAGCAGGCGGATCTTTTTGAGACCAAAGGACTATCCAAAAGACACAGCACCCAATTTCATTGGAAGAATAATTCTTACCAGACGTTTGATGATTTTTTAGCTGAAATGACTTCCAAAAAACGTAAAAACATTAAGAGAGAGCGTCGCCGAGTAAGTGAAACAGGAATTACGTTTAAATGGCTGACAGCAGAAGATCTGACCCCAACCGACGCACATACCATGTACCGGTTTTATTCAAAAACCATTTCGTACTACGGCGCGCAAAGTTATTTGAACAAGCCCTTTTTTGATTACTTAGTCGAACACTTTAGTCAGCACACTCTGTTTTTGTTTGCCGAATTTGAAGACAAAGTGATTGCAGGAGGTCTCTACTTTAAAAGTGCCAACACCTTGTATGGCCGATATTGGGGAGCTCTCGCGAACTTCCATAGCGTGCATTTCGAGACCTGTTATTATCAGGCGATAGAATGGTGTATAAAAAATAAATTCGAAGCATTTGAGGCCGGCGCTCAGGGTGAGCATAAACTCGCACGAGGTTTAGAACCAACCACAACCTATTCGTCACATTGGATAGCTCACCCCGAGTTTAGAAAAGCGATAGATACCTTTTTGTCCGATGAGATAGAACACATTGATAACTATCAAGATCATATGCAGGCGCACTCGCCATTCAAACAAAAGGAAATCTGAACAAACATGGAGATCAATTTTCAACCTTTTCCTGCACTTGAAAATACCGATTCGGATGGTTTATTGGCCATGGGTGGCGACCTTTCGGTAGACACTCTGGTAAGTGCCTACGCGCAAGGAATATTCCCATGGTTCAATGAAGGCCAGCCAATTTTATGGTGGTCTCCTGACCCCAGATTAGTGTTATTCCCTAGCCAGCTCAGAATCGGCAAGAGTCTCAGGAAGAGTGTTCGCAACCGATATCATGTCACTTGTAATGTAGCCTTTGAGGAAGTCATTTTAAATTGTGCCCTCAGGGGCGATACCGAAAAAAAAGATACTGGAACTTGGATTACCGAGGATATGAATAATGCCTACATCGACCTTCACCGATGTGGCTATGCACATTCTGTTGAAGTTTGGAAAGATCAAGAGCTTGTCGGCGGTTTATATGGAATAGCGCTCGGTAGTGTGTTTTTTGGAGAAAGCATGTTTAGTCACAAGTCGGATGCCTCAAAAGTTGGACTCGTCTACCTTTGCCAACACTTAATCAACCTAGATTTTAAGATCATCGACTGTCAAGTTAGCTCAAGTCATTTGCTATCCCTAGGGGCAATCAATATAGACCGAAATAAATTTATGTCGTATTTGTTTGGTATGCAAATAGATCAACCCCACATCGATTTTTCTAAGAAATTTCCAGCAGAGCCGAACTCTCTACATCAACTTCTCAACGAAATGATATAAACACAACAATGAGTTCATCGCACAACCCAATCAGGCTTTTTGAAACCGTGGTAGACGAGTGCCCCTACCTCGAGGGCAAACGAAGTGCGTCAATTTTGGTTGATCCAGATCATGTGATTCAGCCTGAGTTATTTTCCATGCTATCACGATCTGGTTTCAGAAGAAGCGGGGATATGCTTTATGCACCAAAATGCCCAAGTTGTAATGCTTGTGTATCGGTAAGAATCCCGAGTAGACAATACAAACCATCGCGCAGCCAAAAACGAGTTTGGCGGAAGAACCAAGATGTGAGAATAAGTATCGAAGAGGTTAGATACGACGAAGCTCATTTTCAGCTTTATCTAAAGTATCAACAACATCGACATTCGGACAGTAGCATGTGTGATGATGACCCAAACAAGTATATAGGTTTCATTGAGTCGAGTTACGCGGCCTCGAAGTTCCTATGTATGCATATAGATGATAAGTTAATCGGAATAGCCGTCCTCGATCAGTTCGAAGGCGGTTTATCTGCGGTCTACACCTTTTTTGATCCAGACTATAGCAATCGCAGCCTAGGCACTTACGCCATCATGTATGCACTCAAACTTGCGAGAACGCATCAGATACCCTTTGTTTATCTGGGATATTGGATTGATGAATCCCCAAAGATGGATTACAAACGCAAATTCAAGCCGCTGCAGGGCTATATTGATAAACAATGGAAAACACTAGAGCTTGATTAAACCTTTCAAGCTTGAAATATCACTCACAGCCTTTATTTATAGAGCGACTTCGGGCATGATAGCCTCGGCTTTCTGCTCGCGACTGTAGTGCCTTGCTGAAAGATATAAATTGAATTAAGAAACAAGCTAATAGATTAAGTAACGTGGCAAAAGAAGATCAGATAGAAATGGAAGGAACGGTAATCGACGCCCTTCCAAACACTGAATTTAAAGTGGAACTAGAAAATGGGCACGTCGTGCACGCTCATATCTCTGGCAAAATGCGTAAAAATTACATCCGTATATTACGTGGAGATAAAGTTACGGTTGAACTTACACCTTACGATCTCACCAAAGGTCGTATCACATACCGCAACCGCACATAAAGCAAACTTACCTTTCTGAATGAACCGCGCTAATTATTAAATAGCTACGGTCTCAAGCGGACAATCTCTCACCATCTACCACTGTCTTAAATCAAATTAGCAGTGAGAGTTCTAGTTGCGCGCAAATACTGGTTTTTTGAACAGCATCATGATAGGCTGTATTAAAACCCAGTTACCGGTAGAAGTGCAATATGAGCAAACACGAATTGTCCCCGCTTACTAAAAGACAACAACAAATCTTTGACTACCTTTTGGAGTTCATGACGTCAAATGGGGCTCCACCCACTCGTGTTGAAATAGCTGACCATTTTGGTTTTAAGTCTCCCAATGCAGCTGAAGATCATCTCAAGGCCTTAGATAAAAAAGGACACATCGAGCTCAAGTCTGGCACCTCTCGCGGTATTTTGATATCAGATTTAGCGAGAGCGGGTCTTCTGAATGGAAGCTATAATGAATTGGACATTCCCGGCGCAATTCCTCTGCACGGTGATAATCAAAATATCTCTGATGTTGCAGTAATCGGTGATGTTGCCGCAGGAGCACCAATATTCGCTCAAGAACACGTACAGCAGTACATTAGTGTAGATCAGAGTTTGTTCGCTGATAAAGCCGATTTCCTGTTGAAGGTGCGCGGTGACAGTATGATTAACGTTGGAATTTTTGAGCGCGACCTTCTTGCAATAAAAAAAGCCAACAAAGCTAATGAAAACGAGATTATTGTCGCAAGGATTGGCGACGATGTGACTGTAAAACGCTATCGAAGGCACGGAGCCACTGTCTCTCTAATCGCAGAGAATGACAATTACGACCCCATAGAGGTCGACTTACAGACAGAAACGTTTGCCATTGAAGGAATTGTCGTTGGGCTGATTCGTCAAGGGTTTTAATCGACAGCGTTTGTCCCCAATAATACAAAGTATTTATGCAGCTCTATTGCGAGTTTATAAAGTCTTTAAAAAACAGGCAGCGAAAACCGCGCGCAAGGAATTAGATCCAGGCATAATTTTGGTTCAATCTCGGTATATCGTACGCGAAAACTTACAGGTCGGCATGACTGCTGCTCTTGGCCGATCATCAAGGTAGTTCGCTCAACGACTTCGACTGAACCAATTTATAGCCAGTTTTAGAAAAGTACCAAAACCAAAATCGTCTATTATGACGCTATCAGATTGTTGAGAGTCATAGCTCTTGGTTTTCAATCGCAAGAAACCAGTCGAAAGCAACAGTACAACAGTACAACAGTACAAAACCTAAAGCTTTAGCTCATCTCAACCGAGAACCCTACTGGAATATCCACATAAGCGTGCACTTGATCGGTAATGAAACAGATAAAGCACTCAGTTCGGCACGAGGTTTAGGACATGGTGTTTAAATTGAGAGCCAATCATGTTTTCTCTTCATGATACTCGTCATCAACATTAACATCCCAGATCTTATCTCGATCGATCTCTCCTGATGTAATCGCTTCCGCGGCATAGCGAGCGGTAAGCATTGAATGGTCCTGGTTATTATATCTATGCATTCCGTTCCGCCCTACCAAGAACAAGTTATCAAACTGGTCGAGACAATTTCTCACGACCCCAAAATGATCATAACTACCAAAATAAGCAGGGTAGGTTTTTTCTACCTTATGTACTGTGTGATCTAATACATCCTCCGCATCGATTAACCCTATCGACTCCAACTCAGAAATAGCTAATTTAGTTAGGGCCTTTTCATCCATTTGCCACAATTCATCCTCTTCATTACAAAAATACTCTAAACCCAACCAAACCGTATTTTCTTTTGCTACCAAATGAGGAGACCAATTATTAAAGATCTGCAAACGCCCTAACTGCACGTCTGGCTCTTGAATGTAAATCCAATTATCTGGCAACATCTCAACCGAACTATTATCAGTATATTTGCTCTTCTTCAACTTTTTGAGTAAGACACCCAAAGTAATGAAGTCTCTATACACCAGTCCCTCAGCAACTTCTCTCACCTCGGGTGGTAATCCGGGCATCATTCCGACTAGGTGCTTAACCGGCATCGTTGATATAAAGTAATCGGTTTCTACCCAGGATTCCTCATTAGTTTCCAGGTCGAGGATCCTTGCACGCTTTATTCGCTTTTGTTCATAGTCAACATCTAATCCGGTAACTCTTGTGTTAAGACTGACAGATGCCCCCTGAGCTTGTACTTTGGTGGCGACAATTTCCCACATTTGACCAGGACCGAATTGAGGGTATAGAAAGCGCTCTATCAAACTGGTCTCAACATTCTTTTGACGAAAAGATTGGTTTTGAAAACGCGAAAATAATGCGTGTTTTATGGCAGATAATATAGATAAACCCTTAATGCGTTGCGCTCCCCAATCTGCACTAATTTTGTGACACTCGATTCCCCAAACTTTCTCAGTATAATCTTTAAAGAATGTACGATAGAGGGTATTACCAAATCGGTTAATTAGAAAATCTTCTAGATTTTTCTCTTCCCGAATAGGAAATAGGCGCGCGCGAATGTAACCTATACCAATCTTTGACATTCTGAAAAGGCCTAGATTCTTTATAGTCGCTAAGCTCAAACTAACCGGGTAGTCAAAGAATTTACGCAGAAAATAGATACGTGACAAACGATCTCTAAGTAACATCTTGCCCATCAATCCATCTGCTGTTTTGGATGTATCACTGCCTTTTACTAATCTGGTTTTATTCTGATATGTAATTTCCTCTTCTTCAGCGAAATCGTAGGACATATGTTGAGCCCACCAATCCATTACCCAATCTGACTTTGAGAAAAACCTATGACCACCGATATCCATTCTGTTACCTTTATAGTTCACAGTCTTAGAGATACCGCCAACTTGTATATCTTGCTCAAATATTAACGGTACAAAATTGTCGCCATTCTTTGCCTGCAACACTTCGTAGGCTAGTGTCAAACCTGCTGGACCGCCCCCAGCGATCACCACCTGATGTTTGTTTGATTTTCTCTTTCTTATTTTCTGATTCATAAAACGTTCCGAACTCGGTGATCTTAGGTGATCGACAATTTTGAAACCATCGAAATCAACCACCCCGAGAATTGACAAAAAGGCTATCTATAATTTGGGTCGATATGATAAGCAAAAAGCGTCTCAAGATACACAAAAAAAAGTAAAGACCTTACCACCGTATGGCTTATACGATATCATCGCGAGAGATTATCGCCATACCTTCAAACCAACATGCGATTAAAAGACTTGAGCACATCAATTAACAGACTTCATTCGCCGTTCCTTGCAAAATTTGAATCTTGGGCAGTTGCTTTTTTGCTAAGTATTCTTTTTTTCATTTTTCATCCGGATCTATTGCTGAACAACAAAAGCCCTATGGGAGGTGATCTTTGGGCGATAAAAGATCCGGTAGTAAGTTGGGATGTATTCATGCCCGGATTTCGTGAATTTCGCTACGAGCTTTTTGAAAACTCTAATATTTTATGGTCTAACCTCCGAGGAATGGGACAACCTATATTGGGCAACGGTGTTCAAGGCGCACCTCTATTTCCCCTATCCTTGGTGCTTATTTGGCTACCCGATCAGCTTTTTTGGTCGATTATGCCAATAACACGCGTCGTTCTTATCAGCCTGATGCTGTTTTTAACCGCTAGAAATATTTTTAAAATGCCACTCCTCGCCGCACTGATATTTGCTATTCTGGCTGGCTATAACATCAACGTAATGCGTTGGATTAATCACCCATGGACCAATGGCGCATTATCAGGTGTTTGGTATTACTATTTCCTAGTGCAGGTCACTTTCGCTCACGAACACACGAGATCACGCCGTATATTGCATACAGTTGGGTTGGTTGTAGGCGTTATTGGTATGATCACTAATGGGTTTCCAGAGGCCTCAGCCCTATTCGCTTTGCTTACGATGTTACTATACGTACCTATATGCATAGCAAAGTATGTATCTTTAAGACAAAAGATCAAGGAAACCATCCTCAGAGTAGTTTGTTTACATCTCATAGGGTTTGGCTTGTGCTCTGTGCAAATTATTGCATTACTGGAATATATTAATTACACCAAAGTTTTGGAACTTAGATCTGATTTTATAAGTGGAGCTTGGTCTAAAGAAGACGCCAAACCATACTTTTTATCGCAGCTCACAGTTCTTGAAAGAACAGAGTTACAACGACACTACATCAGATTTACTGCCGGAGCTGTAGGAACATTTTTAGCTTTGCAGGGCTTTGCTAGCCTAGTTTTAGATAGGAAACATCACAGCAACATAACCAAAATGGTAGGAATAGGCTTTGTCTTTTCGATGTTGCTGTTTCTAAGTAAAAACTTTGCCTTAAGCGACGCTGTTAATTGGCTGTTTGCCAACACCCCAGTTCTCTCAACAAGTCATTTCCCCTTATATTTTACGCCACTGTTCTACTTTGGGTCCGCTTATTTCGCTGCTCTTGCGATAACAAGTTATTGGCAAAATAAACCTGACTTAGGTCGACTGAATCATGCTTTAAAAGCTGCATGGGTATTGATCTCACTGTATGTGCTTATCAGAGCAATCAATTCAAGCGCATTTCTATTTCTAAGTATACCTCCTTCAATATTTTGGAAAAATCAACTAAATGTTGACGGTTATCATTTTATCTCGATCCTTATCGGCCTCGCCCTTTGTATTTTTGCTTTCCATTTACTGGCAGCACTTCAAAGCACCCCGAAAGGTTTGCGTTCTCAAGGGCGCGCGTTCTCTTTAATAATATGTTACCTCGCTGCACTGGGCGTAGGCTTGGAACAAGACCATACTGTAGAAGCCAAATACAGCGGTAACGAAAACCATCTCTTGTTTAGATCCGATACTGAATGGATTGAGTTATCTAAAGCGATTGAGCAAACCGAACTACCGCTCCATGAGCTAAGAACCAGAGATCCGTCTGGTTTCTATGTCGAGTATGGATTAGCCACATTAGATAATGGGGTATCGGCAATGCTACCACCAAACCAAAGATTGGTAAGGAGAACCCTTTATGATGCTCCCTATGGCGGCTATCTACCCCTTCAAGATGCATATTTCCCATGGTCCGGTTGGCTACTATCAAACAATCTGACAACCGTCCATAGCACAATATTTTCAGATCCAGACTGGTCAAAATACAGTTCTGCGACCGAGCTCAACGGAAAGATGCTTAGTAACCCCAATGGTTTTACAGGTGTGAAACTGCAAAATCCAACTAAGTTTTGGGGCTGGGTTTCAAGCTATACCCTTCCCCATCATTCAAGAGTCTGGGGTAAATTTGACGATGGTGAGAATCAGCGATGGATGGAAGCCAATATTGCCGACACAAAACACAAAACTGTAAATGGCAAAGTTCTAACCACTACTGGCTGGCGATTTTTAATCCCTATTCATGAAC
>JAKVBA010000030.1:12874-70632 GCA_022447525.1 Gammaproteobacteria bacterium | reverse complement strand
AAGAGACCTACGATCGTACTAATTCCTAGGCACTAACCTAAAAGCAAGCCAAGTGAAAAATAAAATCCAATTAACACAATTTCGCTGTTAACCAACAAGTAGTTGAAAGAATTTCTTTGATAACAAGGTCATAATTATCACGAGCGAATGACTATAATTATGTACGACGTTAACTGAGAGATCCACAACAATGAAACGACGAACTTTTATTTTCGCAACCACCGCTAGCATAGCTAGCTCTGCTAGTTCGTTGGACACCAAAAGTAAATCAGAACTAAAAGCTAACAATGGCATGAACCAAACCAATCTTCAAACAGAGGCATGGCCGACTGAGATCGAAAAATGGAAATTAAGCAAAGATGAGTGGAGAGCGCGTCTGAGCCCAATGGCTTTTGATGTTTTACGTAGGGAGGGAACAGAACGTCCATTCACTAGCGAATTAAACAGCGAAAAGCGCGATGGCATATTTACGTGTGCGGGTTGCGGTTTAGCTTTGTTTGATTCTGATATGAAGTATGATAGTGGAACAGGGTGGCCAAGTTTCTTCGACACCATAGAAGGTCACGTAGAGACTAAGCGTGATTTCAAGCTAATTATCCCCCGAACGGAGTATCACTGTGCCCGTTGCGGCGGCCACCAAGGTCACGTTTTTAATGATGGCCCAAACCCGACCGGGCTACGATATTGCAACAACGGAGTTGCACTTCGGTTTGTACCAAAGGCTGAAACTATAAGCTAGAATCAAGGAGCTTAGACGAGCCCTTGCGTTATCAAATACTCGTTCAGAGCAGGCAATTTGTTTTTTACAGCTTGCAAATCCGACCACGTATCGATGTCTTGCAAAGGCTCAAGCTTCTTAAGCTGTAGCCCGACAGACTCACATATGGACAGGGTGGACGCCAGCACACTATCAGAACCCCAATTATGACCTTGGAAAACTTCATCAGCCCCCGTACTTAAACCAATCAAATAATACCCTCCATCATCACTTGGCCCTAGCACGGAGCCCCCTGAGGTGAGGATTTGATGTGCCACGACTAACGAATCGGGTTTAATGTGGGGTACGTCACTTCCGATGATAGCCATTGGGTAGCCATATTCAAAAAAGGACTCTCGCATTTTGACACCCAGATCCCCTTTGACTTGATTAATTATTTCTACGTTATATTTCTTTGCTAGGGCCAGTAATGCTGGGTGTTTTTGGTCCAGCCATGTACTTATCAATACAGGCCCTGGCCAATAGTCACAAACTTTCTGCAGAGTATTCTCCAGCAACATTAGTGCTATCCTTGCTGCTTGTTCAGCGCTGCAATGTGATTGCAGTCTTGTTTTGACCTTCCCAGGTATTGGCGCTTTAGCAAAAACTAACAAAGGAATAGCGGACATAATCTATCTCACCTGAGAATAAAACTTCTTTAATATCTCGGCTGGTACACCGAAAAAGTAAGCCAATCTCAAGGCCCACATTAAAAGAATGGTTTTATACAGTCCATTTTGTCGCCATCGTCGCGCACTGGTGCGAACTTTCAGTCTCGAACAATGAGGTTTGGCCCGCTGCTTGAGAAGCTTACTCAACGCTATATCTTCCATTATCGGGATATTAGGAAATCCCCCAACTTGCTCAAAAAGACTTCGATTTACGAACAACGCCTGATCTCCAGTCGCTACTCCGCTGAGCCTCGATCGTAAATTTATCATCCTGGCGACAATATCAAGCAGTCTGAATCTGGGACTATGATTATCTGTAAATTCAATATCAAATCTGCCCCAAGACTTTTCATGTAATTCATTTAGTGCCCCATTAGGCAGCACCGTATCGGCGTGCAAAAATAACAAGGTACTCGATGACGCTCGGGCAGCTCCCGCATTCATTTGTAGTGCTCTTCCGGGTGCTGAGTTCACGAACAGAAAGCCCGCTCGCTGATTCTGCTCTAACCACTGGCGACTACCATCCTCACTACCTCCATCAACGATGATTAGCTCGCTTGCGTTAATACGCAAAAGCGCCGCCACTAATGTTGGCAGCGCTTGCATCTCATTTAAAAGCGGCACAATGATCGCGACATTGTAGGAAACTTTCGGTGACTGCTCGTTCAATCTAATAGCTATTTGATTCGATTAGAACCCAAACGTAATCTTAGCGCATTTAACTTGATAAATCCCTCGGCGTCAGCTTGGTTGTAAGCACCTCCGTCATCTTCAAATGTGGCGATTCGCTCATCAAACAACGAGTCTGATTCCGACTTACGTCCAACCACAATGACATTTCCTTTATATAACTTTACTCTGACCGAGCCATTCACATACAACTGAGACTGATCGACCATCTTTTGCATCATTTCACGCTCAGGGCTCCACCAATAACCGTTATAAATCAACTTAGCGTAGCGAGGCATCAACTCATCTTTCAGATGAGCAACTTCACGGTCTAATGTCAGCGACTCCATCGCACGATGAGCGCGCAGCATAATCGTACCCGCTGGCGTCTCATAACAACCACGAGACTTCATGCCAACATAGCGATTTTCTACTATGTCATCTCGACCGATACCATGAGCCCCACCCACTTTATTTAGCCATTCCATTACCGCTGCCGGAGTCATTGAGTCACCATTAATAGCAACGATATCGCCTCGCAGGAAGTCCAAATCTACGTATTGAGCCTTGTCAGGAGCATCTTCTGGCGACACAGACCAACGCCACATTTCCTCTTCTGCTTCAGCCCATGGGTCTTCTAAAATACCCCCCTCATAAGATATGTGTAAAAGATTGGCATCCATCGAGTATTGAGATTTGCCGTCCTTCTTTTTCTCAACCTCTATGCCATGCTCGGCTGCGTACGTCATGAGCTTTTCGCGTGAGTTCAAATCCCAATCACGCCAAGGAGCAATAATCTTTATGTCTGGCCTTAATGCATAAGCACCCAGTTCAAAACGAACTTGATCATTACCTTTACCGGTAGCACCGTGAGAAATTGCATCAGCACCGGTTTCGTTGGCAATCTCTATTAAGCGCTTCGCTATCAATGGACGAGCAATCGATGTGCCAAGCCGATACTCACCTTCGTAGACCGCATTCGCTCTCATCATTGGATAAACGTAATCTCGAGCGAATTCTTCTCTTAAATCGTCGATATAGATGCTCTTAACTCCCATCGCTTCCGCCTTTGCACGAGCGGGTTCGACCTCCTCTCCCTGGCCGATATCTGCAGTAAATGTAACAACTTCACAATCATATTCTTGTTGCAACCATTTTAAGATAATCGAGGTGTCTAGGCCGCCAGAATATGCCAGCACTACCTTTTTAATTTGAGTCATAACCATTAGCTCAGTTTCGGAATTTCAACAGCGCGTAGTGTCTTGTTTTCAGCACAAAAGGTCAATAGAGAAGTAATAAATACCAATTTATTTATATTTTATCTATAAATATCAACAATTTAATGACTATCTTTTTTAAAAATTAGATCTACTCAGTGCTATTTTTATTAAATATAATTACTATCTGACTTTATAAACCAAAATATATTCTGTTTTTATTATTTATAAAGAATATTATTTCAAATAAAAATTTGAATAATCGCTATATTCCAATTAAACTTCACAAATAATAGTAGTAAGAAATAGAACAAAAGCGCCTGCCGGCGCTTTTCTTTTTAATTGATGGAAGTTTTGCAAATCAGATAGCAGAACTTTATTAATAATTAGACTCTATTAGTAATACTTAGATCAAAAGTAGTAATACTTAGATCAAAAGGAATTACTAAGAAAAGAAATTGATCATATATAGATCGAGTAACCAACGTTATGCTGAAAAAACTATTTTCTAAGTTTACCCGCCGCAAGAGCAAGGTCTATGCAGAACCAAATTTAATGAATGCCTACGCGCGCTTGCCGGTGAGCTTCGTGCGCGGTGAGTCAGCCAATCTGTGGGATGCGGAAGGCAACCACTATATCGATGCACTGGGAGGAATTGCTGTTACTTTTTTAGGGCATTGCCATCCGACCATCAGCCAAACGATTTCACTGCAGGCGAATACGCTTATACACACCAGTAATCTTTTCCACATATCTACTCAAGCAAAACTAAGTGAAAAGCTCTGCAAAGTGTCAGGAATGGACAAGGTGTTTTTCAGCAACTCCGGCGCCGAAGCAAACGAAGCAGCAATTAAAATCTCACGTTTATACGCCAGGGAAAAAAATATTTCCAACCCTGTAATTGTTTGTATGAAACGGTCTTTTCATGGTCGCACCATGGCCACATTATCAGCATCTGGTAATGATTACATACAGAAAGGCTTTGAACCATTGGTGTCTGATTTTATCCATATCGATTACAATAAAATAGAATCTCTAGAGGAGTTAACCGACAACAAAAATATCGTTGCTGTCATGCTAGAGCCGATTCAGGGTGAGGGAGGGATAATTGTTCCAGAAAAAGGCTATCTCAAGCAGGTTCGACAAATTTGCGATAAAAACGGCTGGCTTATGATTGCTGATGAAATCCAAACAGGGGTTGGAAGAACTGGCTATTGGTACGCATATCAGGCTGAGCAGATTCTGCCAGATATCGTTACTAGTGCTAAAGCACTGGGCAACGGCATTCCAATTGGAGCGTGCCTCGCCCAAGGTAAGGCAGCTGAGCTAATCACCCCTGGCGCTCATGGAACGACGTACGGCGGCAACCCATTCGCTTGTCAAGTAGCCCTGAGCGTCTTAGACATAATCGAGCAAGAGAACTATCTAGAACGAGCACAGGAACTAGGCACGCTCCTAAAGAAACAGCTTCAACAAAGAATCGGTACTACCGGGAAAGTAATCGATATTCGAGGCAGAGGTTTGATGCTCGGTATCGAGCTGGACCAAGTTTATTCTGATCTCGCGCAGCACTTCTTGGACTCAGGATTAGTGCTTAATATCACTGGCGGAGGCAGAGTAATTCGACTTTTGCCTGCGGTTGTAACCACGGAAAAACAAATCAATCAAATAGTGGACACCATTGGTGCCGTGATTGATTCCCTACCCTCTAACTAGGCGCACATTCAAGTGCACCTGCGAATGACATGACTGTACAGCATTTTTTAACGCTCGACGACTTAGCAATTTCGACGCTTGAAAACCTTATCGACAGAGCAGTTGAGCTCAAATCACTGACTAGACGAGGGGCGATATTTGAGCCGCTCAAAAATAAATCGCTTGCAATGATATTCAGTAAATCATCAACGAGAACGCGAGTATCTTTTGAAGTAGGTATGCGCCAACTGGGAGGCGGCACACTCAATTTGAGCCCAAACGACACTCAAATAGGCAGAGGTGAACCAATTGAAGACACATCCAGAGTGATATCCAGCATGGTGGATGGCATTATGATCCGCACCGATTCACATAGCATGGTTCAAAAGCTTGCAGAATACTCAAGCGTTCCAGTAATCAATGGACTAACCGACGACTTTCACCCCTGTCAATTACTCGCCGACATGCAGACTTTAAAAGAACTGAGGGGCAGTATTCATGGAGCAAAGGTTGCCTGGATTGGCGACGGTAACAATGTATGCAACTCGTTCATGAATGCAGCTAGATTGTTTAATTTCGATTTACATATTGCAACTCCTGCCGGCTATGAACCTAAGGAGAGGATAGCGAAATTAAATGCTGGCCATTTCCAAATATCAAATGACCCAAAAGTAGCTGCTGAGAAAGCTGATGTAGTTGTAACCGACACCTGGGCGAGCATGGGCCAAGAGGCTGAAAAAGAAGTCAGGCTAGCAGCATTTGATGGTTTTTGTGTGGACTCATCGCTAATGGGTTTGGCTCGCAAAGACGCTCTATTCATGCATTGTTTACCGGCTTATCGCGGCATGGAAGTCAGTGAAACAGTCATAGAAGGTAAACAAAGTGCTGTGTTTTTAGAGGCCGAGAATAGGTTACATGCACAAAAAGCTTTACTTGAGCATTTACTCGCCTAAACTGCTTGCATGCAGCAATCATATCTCTCTTACAAGGGTGTTAGCGCAAGCTACGAGCCCAAAAACTCAATACTCAAAAACGTCAGCTTTGAACTACTTGAAGGGGAGCTTGGCTGTCTACTCGGACCCAGTGGCTGCGGAAAAACAACAATATTGAAGACAATAAGCGGCTTCCAATCTGTGGATTCAGGTTCGATACATCTAGCTGGTAAGAAAATATCGAGCTCAACTAGAGCTGTACCAGCAGAGAAAAGAAATATTGGGATGGTTTTTCAGGACCATGCGCTCTTCCCTCATCTAACACTCGCCCAAAACGTCGGATTTGGCTTGCACAAGTTGGACAAAATCAGCGCGAGTAAACAAGTGGACAAAATGTTTGAGCTCGTTAGCATGTCTGAGCTTAAAGATGCGTATCCCAGTGAAATCTCTGGAGGGCAAAGTCAGCGTATCGCGATCGCTCGGGCGCTGGCGCCGGAGCCTAACTTATTACTTATGGACGAACCCTTCTCTAATCTAGATAGTTCACTTAGAGAGAGACTTGGTTTCGAAGTTAGGCAACTCCTCAAAGACGCTGGAATAACGGCGATCATGGTAACGCATGATCAACACGATGCTTTCGCTCTGGGTGATAAAGTTGGAGTAATAGCAAATGGAGAGTTACAGCAATGGAGTTCGCCATTTGAGCTCTATCACGCGCCAAACAACAGGTTTGTCGCTGAGTTTGTGGGCGAAGGTGTGTTCATTGATGGGGCTCTAAAAGACGCTAATACCGTCGCCACCGCCTTTGGCCTTATCAGGGGTGGTAGCACGAACAAAAACAACAAAAAAGAATCAGTTAAAATACTATTACGGCCAGACGATGTAATACATCGCACAAATGGACCAATCAAAGCAACAGTAAAGCGCAAAGCTTTTAAAGGAGCACAGACACTTTATACGCTCGAGACCCAAACGGGTGAAACACTGTTGAGCCTGCTTCCCAGCCATGAGGACTTTGCAATCGAAGAACAGATTCAAGTGGCCATAGAGGCTGACCACTTAGTTATTTTCGAAAATATTTGAAAACTCTACTGCGCAATCATAAAAAGCGCATCGGTAATAATTCGCTGATCGGGCCGACCATCACAACTCTGTTTATATGTGTTTTGGGACATCACGACACCGCAGCAATCGCATGCATAAAGAAGCGCATTCTTACTATGAGGGGATGGTACGGCCACTCATCGATGAGGTTGCAAATTTGCTCTGGGGCTACTTGGTGCTGAATCGAAGCGTTGCTTTGTATTGAGCATAGTCGTCTCCTGTCATGTAATGGACACTCTAACTACTTTATGACGGAAAAGATCCCGTGTATTGCTCGCTCCAGCAAGATTTACCATTGTTTACTTTGAAATCTACTTTCTGCGCTTTATCCAACTATTTACTGTCTAACTCTCTTAAACGACGCAACTTTTCCGCAATTTTGATTTCCATACCCCGCTCTACAGGCTGATAAAACCTAAGCCCCTCTAGCTCATCAGGTAAATATACCTCGCCTGCCGCGTACCCTTCTGGCTCGTTATGTGCATAGCGATAATCTTTTCCATATTCCAACTCTTTCATGAGCTTGGTGGGAGCATTGCGTAAGTGCATCGGAACTTCCAGCGAACCGGTGTCTCGGATGGTGGCCATGACTTTTTTATAGGCGTTATAAACCGCGTTACTTTTGGCCGCAACACAAAGGTAAACCACGGCCTGTGCCAAACTGAGTTCGCCCTCCGGACTTCCAACTCTCTCTTGAGCCTCCCATGCATCCAGCGCAATTCGTAAAGCCCTTGGGTCTGCATTGCCGATGTCCTCAGAAGCCATTCGCACCACTCGTCTGGCGATCACTTTAGGATCACAGCCTCCATCGAGCATTCGGCATAGCCAGTACAAGCCTGCGTCAGGGTCAGAACCCCTCACCGATTTATGCAATGCTGATATCTGGTCGTAAAAGCCCTCGCCTTTATTATCGAATCTTCGTACGCCGCCGCCGGCAAAAACTTGCTCGATTAGTTCCTCTGTAATCTCGTTCGTTTCTGCTAGATCTGCGGCGATTTCTAATACAGTTAACGCTCGTCTGGCATCACCATCAACCATCTCAGCTAAGTGATGCAGAGCTTGATCAGTCATACTGAGATCTCGATGTCCCAGGCCCCGATCAGCCAGCTCCAGTGCTCGCCTAAGCAAAGAAAATAGATCCTCGCGACGCAAAGATTTCAATACGTAAACCCGAATACGAGACAACAACGCATTGTTTAACTCGAATGATGGATTTTCAGTCGTAGCACCAACAAAAATGATGGTTCCGTCTTCTATATGGGGTAAGAACGCATCTTGTTGAGACTTGTTAAATCGGTGGACCTCATCAACAAAAAGCACAGTTGCGCCAAGCCCCATCTGTAAACGCTGCTTTGCAGTTTTAACCGCCTCTCTTATGTCTTTGACGCCACTCAATACAGCAGATAGTGCCACGAATTCAGCCTTACTTTGACTGGCAACGAGTTTGGCTAAGGTAGTTTTTCCGGTACCCGGAGGCCCCCAGAACACCATTGAATGTAATTTGCCAGACTCTATTGCGATTCGTAGCGGTCGACCTTCCGATAAAAGATGTGTTTGTCCGACCACTTCGTCGAGTGAATTCGGCCGCAGACGATCAGCTAATGGTCTATTATCAGCCCCTAATGATGGCGTTAGAATATCGATGACTGGTTACTCAGTGGTCTCAGAAATAATCTTCCATAGATCGTTTTGGCTTGCCAGTATTAGGCGTTTGCCCACGGTTTCTTCAAAATTACCGGACTTGTAATACTGTGTAAACCTAACCAAACTACGATTGCTCGACTCATCATAGCTTACGGAAAAATCTCTCAATTCTAATTGAATCGCACGCTTTGGAGAGACTAGCTTGGCTCGACTATTCTTCCATTGTTCCAAGGATTTACCATCGCTCGGCGAAAAGCCCTCACCGTAGAAGGAAAGATAAGCCTCAATATTGCCCGCTTCCCATGCACTCCTCCAACCTTCAATGCGATAAGCCAACTCCGCCTCCAACAAAGGCAACTCAACACTGCTCTCTTTTGCAATAAGTCGTTCAAACTGAGCGTTTTTTCTGACGTTTACGCCCTCAACTCTGGCGAGGTCGATCTTAGCTTGCGTTATCTTTTCGGCTATCTGCTCCTCACTAAGTTGATCTTGAGAATATTGGAGAGTACGTTCATGTGACAGTGCTGGAGTTGACTCCAGTGAATCAGGAAGGGATTCAGTTACCTCCTCAACTGTCTTATCGAATTCGGTATCGTTTGTTTTGACCTGTACTATTTTTTCAGCATCTTGCTCGAGGTTTTGAAAACTAATAACCTCACTTTCGTCTGTTTGCCGTTTCAACAACGCGAGGGCGGTTACGGTGACAATACCCACAATAATGACATAACGAGAAATCCCCACGGTAGTTTCGCTATCTATTCATCAGTAACGCAACCCATGGATGCGTTCTTAACACACCGAACGTATTTTCCAAGGGTACCACGTGTAAATTTCAACGGTGGGGCTTGCCAGTTTTCTTTACGAGCAGCTAATTCCTCATCGCTGACATCGATTTCGATACGATTATTAACCGCATCTAAAGTGACAATATCACCATTTTGCACCAGGGCAATGTTGCCTCCCTCTTGCGCTTCTGGAACTACATGACCGACAATAAAACCATGCGAACCGCCAGAAAACCGACCATCCGTGATCATTGCCACATCCTCACCTAAGCCTGCACCCATAATTGCGGAGGTCGGCTTCAGCATTTCCGGCATGCCTGGACCACCTTTGGGGCCTTCATACCGAATGATAATCACGTCCCCCTTATTTATAACACCCTGCTCCAAAGCCTCGATCATCGCTTGCTCACCATCGAAAACGTTAGCCGGCCCAATAAATTTTTCGCCCTCTTTGCCGGTGACCTTAGCCACCGAACCCTCTGGCGCCAAGTTACCTTTCAAAATCTGAATGTGCCCAGTTCGTTTAATCGGCGTTGACAGAGGCTTTATGATATCTTGCCCTTCCTTCAATGCAGGCAGATCAGCGAGATTTTCAGCTAATGTTTTACCTGTACAAGTTATGCAGTCACCATTTAACAAACCTTGTTCGAGCAAGAACTTCATTACCGCAGGCGTACCTCCGATTTCATGTAAATCTTGCATTACATATTGGCCGCTTGGTTTTAAATCTGCGATAAATGGCACTCTATCGCTGACACGCTGAAAATCGTCTACTGTCAAATCTATATCCACTGCACGAGCCATTGCAATCATGTGCAAAACAGCGTTAGTGGAACCACCCAAAGCGATAATAACAACTATTGCATTTTCAAACGCTTCTCGGGTCATTATGTCGCGCGGCTTCAAATCAATCTCGAGTAAGTTCTTGATAGCTTCGCCGGTACGAATACACTCGTCTATTTTTTCAGGATCAACAGCAGGAGCTGATGCGCTGTACGGCAAGCTCATTCCCAAGGCCTCAATCGCACTCGCCATAGTATTCGCTGTGTACATACCGCCACAGGCGCCGGCGCCGGGGCAAGATTTCTCTACAATCTGTTGTCTTTCTTCGTCGGTAATGGTTTCAACCAGATACTCACCGTATGCCTGAAACGCAGAGATAATATCTAGCTTTCGACCATTATGATTGCCTGGCTTAATGGTACCTCCATAAACCATGATTGACGGACGATTTACTCGTGCCATGGCAATAATGCAGCCAGGCATATTTTTATCGCAGCCAGGTATTCCAATAACACCATCGTAAAACTGAGCGGATACCACTGTCTCAATTGAATCAGAAATGATGTCCCGTGACTGCAAGGAGTAAGACATACCGGAAGTGCCATTGGTAGTACCGTCGCTGACACCGATTGTATTGAAACGCATACCAACTAAACCGGCGTCTGATACTCCTTGCTTGACGTGCGCAGCCAAATCATTGAGATGCATATTACAGGTATTACCTTCCCACCATACACTGGCAATGCCGATTTGCGCTTTGTTCATATCGTCTCGACTCAGACCGGTGCCAAATAGCATTGCTTGGCCAGCGCCCTGCGATTTAGGTTGGGTAATGGTTGAGCTGTGTTTATTTAATTTGTGGTCCGACATTGTGACGTGAAATTCTGGTTGAGGCTGGCGACTTTCAAGCGATTATCTGGTGCCCTTTCAGTATGCTTAGCCTCAGTTCATAGACTGGAGCGAATTTTACACGCGCAGGCGCGTCAAAAAAACCGAAAATCCGTTGTTTCGGGTGGTTTATTGCAGATCATTTACTCGATACCCTATTTACGACTCAATATTTCAAGCGCTGAGCCCAGACGTTAATCAACGAAAAAACCAGACCTACTGCAGTAACACATACATTGCACCACTGCCGCGAACAATGTTTAACATCAACACATCTTGATCTTTGATCGCCTCTCTAAAACTTGCCAGATCCTTTACCGGCGTACGATTTACAGAAGTTATTACATCATTTTCTCGAACGCCATGATCCCAGGCAACGCTGCCCTTGATCACTTTACTTACGATTACTCCCCCATTGCGTAGGCCTAAATCCTGTTGTCCGTCTCCTAACTCATTAAGGGTTGCCCCTTCAAGCTGTCTATGAATAAGGGTACCAACCTTTGATACTATAGAGGAGGACTCTAAAACCGTCTCGATGGCTATCTCTTGACCCTGCCTTAATACTGTTAAGGACAATATATCCCCTGCAAACTGTTGATTAACTATGGTCGTCAGCTCTTTTCGATTGCGAATGGGTTGGCCGCCAGCGGTTAACACAACGTCGCCAACCTCAATACCAGATTCAGCCGCTTTCGAACCTGCAGACACTTTGGTTACAACCACACCACCTACCTGATCTAAATCGAATGCCAACGCCAGTTGTTGGGTTAAATCCTGCACTCGGACAGAGACAAAACCTCGCTGCGGCGTACCGAATTTTGCCAATTGACTGCTGACTCTCATTGCCATATTGACTGGGGTAGAAAAACCTATTTTGGCATTTGCCGCAGTCGAGCTTGACTGCGCTATATTTAGTCCGATTAACTGCCCTTTTAGGTTAACCAGCACCCCAGAGCCTACCGCCGCGTCGCTGTGTATAAAATGCTGGTACTGCTTTAAGCTATTAGGCCTCGCCGGTGAACTAACAATCCCGCTGACGATTGTATTTTGCTCTCCAAATGGATCTCCAATAGAGACGACAAAATCGCCTATCCTTAAACTACTCGAGTCGCCAATCTCGATTGCAGTAAGATCTGCAGGGTCAATTTTTATTAGTGCCAGATCATAGTTCGGATCAATTCCAACCAAAACACCCTCGAACACTCGCCCTGACTCTAGTTTTACGTCAATCGAGCTAGCACCGCGTATAGCATGCTCATTGGTCAAAACATAACCTTGCTCAGCGTCGATGATTACTCCCACGGATTGCATCTCACGTTTTCGTACCGACGAACGCCTTTGATCGAAAAAGCGCCTAAAAAACGGGTCATCAAAAGGATCTCTTCTTACCTGCACAGTAGCTTCCGAGGAGACTGTAACAAGAGAGGCTTGTACTTTCTCTAGCATAGGGGCAAGCGAAGGCACTGGCACTTCATCGATCGCAAGCGGGAGTGAAGTCGCTATTGCAATATTCGCTAGCGAGCTTATCACGAGCAATACCATCGACTTAATAATCATTGTATGTGACAACATCAACCTAAAGTTCACTTTCATAGTCTGTTTAATAAACAAATGTTCTTTTTGTTAGTTAAGCCCTTCATCTTTGGCTAATCTGACCATTTGATAAAACACCTGACTAGCCAGTCTTACATAAATGAATAGCGCAAGTGTCAAAAGCCAAATTTTCGTAACTATTGATTTGATACCCCATGGGGCACATGGCCTGTTGGTACATGTTCGCGAGCTGACTCGCAATGCCCTTGCTGATCATCAAAGAATATATCAGCACCGAAAGTCTTCAAAAACTCACCCTTTGGTAGACCACCTAAAAAAACAGCTTCGTCAATACGAATATCCCAGGCTCTAAGTGTTCTAATTACACGCTCATGGGCTGGTGCTGAGCGTGCAGTGACTATCGCGGTTCGTATCGGTGATTCGTCTACTGGAAATTCTGCCTGTATGCTATGTAGTGCAGCTAGCATATTTCTGAAAGGACCACCTGGCAGCGGCCTTTTGGCTTCTTTAACCTCGTGATCAGCAAAGGCATCAAGACCATTTTGCTGATACACCTGCTCTGCTTCATCAGAGAAAACCACCGCATCTCCATCAAAGGCGATACAGAGCTTGTCTTGGTTTTCTGTGTCTTTAGCTGCCGCAGATGGAAGCATAGTCGCTGCGGCAAACCCTGTATCCAAGGTATTAGCGACATCACCAGGATTGCTGGAGAGAAAGACATCGGCCCCAAACGGCTTAACATATCGGAAAGGACTGCCTCCATTGGTAAACGCGGCTCGAGTAATTGGTAGGTTATGAGCTTGAATGGAATTAAAAATACGTAAACCAGTATCGGCGCTATTACGCGATAGTAAAATCACCTCAACACGCTCTCGAGGCTCACCTAACTTATTCAACTGTAATAACTTTTTAACTAGAGGGAAGGCCGCGCCTTTGTCGAGAGGCTCATTCTCATGCTCAACCTGAAATTGGCAATACGCCTCAATCCCTTGCTCCTCGAACATTCGATGGCTTTCTTGCAAGTCAAACAGGGCGCGCGATGATATTGCCACCACTAATTTTCGCTTATCGTGCATACCAAAGTAACATATGAATCTTGCTTGGTTGGCCAACAAGCTTAAATAAGGTAGAACAGTGTTCTCATGAAAATAGAACACTTAGGCTCAATCGCTCGTTTAAGATGACCAACCCTATACCCAAAGAGTTGATTTAGTTCGGCCGAATTTGCCGATAATAAATTACCCAAACCATAGTTTACGCAAGACTTTTATTCGCCCGTGGAATTCTAACAATAAAGTTAAGAATCCCCACAGTAGTAGATGCAAGCGCTGAGCAACTATGCTACTGGAAACTCCAATTTGGTTTTTTTCCAATTTGCTCACGACAGAACTCGATCACTTCAGCCTCATCTTCTTCAAATGTAGGGTAAGGTTCTCTAGCTTCTAGAATCGTAAATGCCTTGGTCTCAAAATTGGGACCTGCCACTACGATCGGAACATTAGCTTTTTTAGCAAGGTGATAATAACCACTCTTAAGCACCGGGCGATAACTCCTCGTTCCCTCCGGCGTTATGAGCGCAGCCAATGATTCACTCTCAGAAAACATGGCGGCAACAGAATCAACAAAATTAGTACTGCGTCGTCGGTTGACTGGCATAACCCCCAACCAGGAACAAATATAATTTAGAGGCCAAACAAAAAAAACGTCTTTAGCAAATATTTTTACATTCAGGTTAAGTGCATTGATCGCTAGCCAACCATATACAAAATCCCAATTACTGGTATGCGGCAAAGCAACAAACAGATATTTGTTTTCGGCTGGAGGAGTTCCCTCAATCCGCCAACCACACAAGCGAAACAAAATAAATGCACAGACCTTTTGTAACATATGATTTTTTCGTTTTTCGCCTAACTTCGATAAATGAACGGATTGCTACTTATACACGCTGAGTCGCTTTGTTTGCAACCTAAGCGCTAATGCACCAGATCGGAACCATACACCACCTTGGGTGCCTCTGCAAAAATCTGTGCTACTCCCGACTAACTCTGGCTAATCTATCACTACCTATTACTTTTACGATCTCGGCGTCATTTTAATAATATGAAATGTCACCCCAAAAGGGTCCCAATAGTGCAATTAAAAAGTCGATCGCAAAGGGTAAATGAAATCAATCGAGGGTTGCTAAAATTTAAGCTCAAGGGTGTCAACGCTTTAAAACAAGCCCATTTGCTGTCCAGCTAGTTCTGATTTTAGTATGCCCTCTTGCTTTTGTTCTTCAACCGACACCAACTTTGACACCGATACACCAATAAGTCTGATGGGCCTTATTCCAACATCAGTTTTTTTCAAAAGCATAGGCAATAGGCTTGTCAGTTGATCTTTATCAGCCAATAACTCAATCACAGTTTGGCTGCGAGTGATCAAAGTGAAGTCAGAGTATTTAACTTTGATGGTTACCGTATGTGCCTTTAGTGACTTCTTTTTCATTGTAGCCTCTACCCGCCCCAATAATTGCAACAGCCGCTCCCAGATCACGTTCTTATCAACAACGTTAGTTTCAAACGTTGCTTCAGCACCAATCGACTTTCTGCGCCGAGATGATTTTACTGGTCGATTATCTACCCCCCTAGCAACGTTAAAGTAGTACTGACCAGATTTACCAAAAAGTGTTTTTAGTTCATCGAGACTCTTTGTTTTTAAATCCGCGCCTTTAAAAATGCCAAGTCTATGCATTTTTTGCTCGGTCACTTTACCCACTCCATAAAACTTTCTGATATCTAACTCGGCTATAAACTGCTCCGCCTGATCGGGTCGTATAACAAACATTCCATCAGGCTTATCCATATCACTGGCAATCTTAGCAAGGAATTTGTTATAAGAAACACCAGCGGAGGCGACCAACTTAGTTTTATCTTTAATTCCTTGCTTTATCTTAATTGCCACTTCCGTTGCAGATCCTATTTTCTTGGCACTTTCCGTGACGTCAAGATAGGCCTCATCAAGCGAAAGGGGCTCTATTTCATCGGCAAATTCCCGAAACACTTCATGAATTTGGGCCGAAGCTTCGCGGTATGCGTCAAAACGATGCGGGACAAATATTGCGTCCTTACAAAGCTTAGCGGCTTGAGCACACGGCATCGCGGATCGAACACCAAAAACCCGCGCTTCATAACTACATGCAGCAACTACACCTCGACTGTCTGGCTTACCACCAACAATGACTGGCTTACCTCTCAAGGAGGGATTGTCTCGTTGTTCTACCGATGCAAAGAATGCATCCATGTCTATGTGGAGAATCTTACGCACCGTAATATTAAATCAACTTTTACAGGGCTAAACACCTAATACAACTGCCAATCGATAGGTGTTAGATCCAATGATGCCAAATAATCATTTGTTTGCGAAAAATGTCGACAGCCCAGAAAGCCTCGATGTGCGGATAATGGAGATGGATGAGGTGCCTGTAAAACTAAATGACGACTGCGATCGATGGCTTGACCTTTTTTCTGAGCGTAAGAACCCCACAAGAGGAATACCACATTGTCAGCATTTGAATTTATGAGATCGATTATCTTATCAGTAAATTTTTCCCAACCTTGCCCCTGGTGGCTCCCCGCTGACGACTGACGAACTGTCAAAACAGAGTTTAGTAACAAAATACCTCGCTCGGCCCATGCTTGTAAGTTACCGTGAGACGGCACCTCGAACCCCACGTCAGCATGAAGCTCTTTGTATATATTCTTCAACGATGGTGGCACCCTCTCTCCGATTGGTACACTGAAACTGAGACCGTGGGCCTGACCAGGGCCATGATAAGGATCCTGACCTAATATCACGACTCTTACCTGTTCTAACGGAGTCGAGTTTAGTGCATTAAAAATATCCTCTCCCCTTGGGTATACTATTTGGCCTGATGCTTTTTCGTTTCGTAGGAATACTGACAGTTTTTGCATATAAGCTTGTTCGAATTCACTTTGAAGCTTGCCTAACCAGCTGGAATGTAGTTTTATTTGTCGATCAACCATGACGAACTCAGATTATGAGAGATGTAGTTCTACCAAGATAGCGTAATGGTGTACACCAACGCATCCGAAATTTATATTCTGCCATAAATCCTGATTCACTAACCTCTAAAAGAAGCTTTGGAGTTAACAACAATGATTCAACTCGGCGACTCAATCCCTAAGCAAGCCATCACTGTAATCGATAAAGACGGACAACATGACATTAAGGCAAACGAGTATTTCGCTAACAAGAAAGTCGTATTATTTGCATTGCCAGGCGCATTTACCCCTACTTGCTCAGAGGCTCATCTCCCTGGTTACGTAGTTAACTATGACAATTTAGTAAATAAAGGCATTGATGTAGTCGCCTGTTTATCAGTGAACGATGCGTTTGTTATGAAAGCTTGGCAAGACCAACAGAACGCTGAGAATATTGCAATGATTGCAGACGGTGGCGCCAGTTTGACAAACGCTATGGGCCTAGCAATGAATACCGGCGATTTTGGCGGTGTTCGCTCGCAGCGCTACTCAATGCTCATTGATAACAATACTGTAACTCAGCTGAATATTGAGGCACCAAGTAGTTTTGAAGTAAGTGACGTGGAAACAATGCTCACTCAACTTTAAACCTTTATTCTTTAAGAGCAACGACGCCACACACAAAAAGCGTCGTTGACCTTGGCTAGCGAGACATCAGTGCTGATCAAAAAGGCACTGGGTATTTTTTAATCACTTCGTCAATTGCCGCTAAAACTTCAGCAGATAAGACTAAGTCGTGTGCGTTGATGTCCTCTTTCAGTTGTTCTACTGTGGTAGCACCAATGATTGTCGAAGTCACGCCGGTGAATTGATAGACCCAAGCCAAACACATTTGTGTCAGAGACAGCTTGAACCGATCCGCCACCTTCTGATACTCAGCAATTGCCGCATGTGAATATGTGGTATCGCGAAAGACACCATTACGTTGCACCATTGTCCAACGAGCCCCTTTGGGCTTGTTGCCGTTTGCGTATTTTCCAGAGAGAGCTCCACCAGCCAGCGGTGACCATGGTAAATACGCTACGTTATTATGGATACAAGCCTCGATAAGATAAGGCCAGTCCTTTAAATGTAATAGGCTGAATTCATTTTGAATCGATACCATTTTTGGCAAAGCATGCTGTTCAGCAATTCGCGCGTATTCAGCGATTCCCCACGGTGTCTCATTAGATAAACCACATGCTCGAATCTTCCCCGCTTTCACAGCCTCGTCTAGCGCTTGCAGCACTCCGAGCATATCAGCTTGATCTTGTTCAACATCAGTGCTCGTTGGATCTACAGCGCCTGGCCAATGGCGTGAAAAATGAGGCGATGTTCGATTCGGCCAGTGCAATTGGTATAAGTCAATGTAATCAGTTTGTAAACGCTGCAGTGAAGCATCGATCGCCGGCAAAATAGCCTCCCCAACGATTTTGCCACCATTGCGAATCCATGGAATGCCAGAGCCAGCAATTTTTGTGGCCAAAACTAACTCCTCACGCTTCCCTGGATTCGCAGCAAACCAGTTACCAATAAACGTCTCGGTGGATCCTGCAGTTTCCTTTGCTGGGGGCACTGAATACATTTCGGCAGTATCTATAAAGTTAATACCTCGCTCATCTATGGCGTAATAAAGCTGCTCGAAAGCCTCATCCTGAGTATTTTGTTGCCCCCAAGTCATACTACCAAGGCATACTTCTGTGACTTCTATATTGCTGTCGCCGAGTTTTATTTTATTCATGTTTTTTTGTTAGTTGTATTGGGTTAAGTACAAAGCGTTTAATCGTTTTAATAAAATCTATTGCTTTGCTCGAATCGAAACGCATTTAAACCTGAAAATATTTGCCAAGCTTTTTATTCATCTTTGCTAGTGAAACGATAGTCAATGACAAATAATTTGTAATCTTTGGATTCTTTTTTAATTCTTACAATACTTACGAGCGTAACAGCACATGCGAGAACCATAACAAATAGCGCGAAAGAATCTGAAGATACCGACTTGGAAACTTAGCACGCAAATCCGTACTGTTACTGTTTTTGCTCGGGGAACAAAGACTCATTCCAAACATTGCATCGGCTATCCTCGTTTAACAGTCTTACTACGGGAATGTGTTAGTGACTAGGGTCTACCTAAGATAAAACAAGTTTTACATTTCATAATCCCAATACCTCAACGCTTTTAATAGCGGAAAATATACTGCTAACCGAATCGGTCTATCGTCAATTTCACTCATTACTCTAGCGTATTTTTGTAGTTGAGAGCGATGTCTATGTTCAATTTGCTCATTGACGAATTCATCTATATTGTTGGAATTCGTAGTGGTGGATTTATAATCAATTATCCATCGAATACCATCTTGATCAACAAAGGTACGGTCGATTCGATATGTCTTTACCGATCCATTTTCGATATTAGAGATCGCATATTCATTCTGTTGAATTTCATAATTCGAAAATATGAAATGGGCGCCTTTATCAGCTTGAATATTTTCAACACCCCTTACCACTCGTTTTACTGCGTATTCCAATCGTTCGCTTGGCACTTGTAGCGAAGACAGTTCTGCCCGCCATCGCTTGATGCAACTTTGATCTACTGGATCATATAAAACTGAATTTCCCGCGTATTGTAAATAATTATGCAATACCACACCGACTGCTGCCGCCACCTCGGTAGCCCAATCAAACATCACCTCTGGCTGCTCAATCTCTTGTTGGTTTTTGTGCAACTGTTTTCGAGTCTTCCATTTAAAATCAACCCCTAGATCAGGCACATAATCAGCTGCGACTCGATTCAACGTTTGATTATGTATGCTGGTTTGTAAAGCGGTATCACCTCTATCCTCAAACCTCAGTACATTGGTGCCATCAACTGCTGACCAAATCGATGCTAACAACGTGGATTTAGCGGGAGTTGAAATGTCACCGCTGTCTTTTTTGCTAATGCCAGCAAACATAAGCAAACGATGCTCGGCCCGAGTACAGGCCACATACATCAAACGCATTGCCTCATTGATTGATCGCTTTGCTTCTAGGCGGCGTAGGTACTCATAGTGCGAGTTGAGATCGCTTTTAGATCCAAGCTTAAGAGGTGCCAATAATAATTTTGACTCACCCTGTTTAGTTTGATGTTCCGCCCACATTAATATTTCTCTATCGTCCACTCTTGGTTTATTGCCTAAGCCGGGCAACATAACAGTGTGGTACTGTAATCCTTTAGACTTGTGAATAGTGCTTACTACCACTCGGGCATCTGAGACATCAACTTGAGACGCCCGCAAACGCTCAAGTCCAGTCTCGAGTTCAGACGCTTGTGGCAAAGCCCCCCCTCTTTGCAATTCATTTAAAAGATCGAAAACTTGTTGGACATCACGATACTGACAACCCATCAGCGTTCTCGCACCACCCAAGCGCAACCATGCCCAGCGAGTTAGCGTGCCAAGATCCGTTTGCTGATACTGCTGTCTTGCAGACCGAACAACATCGAAAAATCGCAGCGCTCTAGCGAGTGAATCACCACTTAATATTTTACTGGCCTCCAGATCAGACAAAACATCCCAGAGGCTTAACTGCCTACCTGCCAGTCGATCGAGCGCGACTATTTCATTTAAAGTCAGACCACACCAGGGGCCACGCAATAGAGCCAGCCAAGCCAGCTTATCATCACTGGCGATTACCTTGACTAAGGAGATCACATCCTTGACAGCCTGAAGATCATGCAAGGGGTCGATGTCTACGGCGGCGTAATCAATCCCATCTTGCTCCAACACTGGCAACAGGTAACTTAACTGCGTACGTGTCCTCACCAATATAGCTATCTGCGCACCGCGAGGGAGGGTACTCAAACTTTTCTTAACTTCTTCAAGTAATAATTTCGCTTCGCTACCCCTCGATTCGCACAAGCATATTTCAATTGGACTAGGTTCGGTATTGTATTTATTGGAGAAGGCATGCGAGTATGCAATAGCGCCACTGAGAACGTCATTCGTGGCTGGAAAGCTGGACGAGAAGATCGAGTTAAACCAATCAACCAAATGCTCATTTGAACGAAAGTTCTGCGATAACACCAATGATTCGATTTCAACCTGCTCAAAAACTCTAGTCTGCTGGTTGTCTACTACCTGAAGAAATAATCCAACATCAGCCTCACGAAACCGATAAATAGATTGCATAGGATCGCCCACCAAAAATAAGGTATTACTGCCTTGTTGTTGCGTCTGCCAACCCAAGGTGAGATTTTGCAACAGACGCAATTGTGTAATAGAAGTATCTTGGAATTCATCAACTAGTATGTGCTGAATCTGACCGTCCAGCATCAAACCTAGATCAGTTGGATTTTGCAGTTCTGCCAACGCTAGATTTGCACGCTGTGTAATCTCGCTATGATCACATTCACCTGCGGCTCGAAATCTAAGTTGCAGTCTAACGGCCAGAGCTTTTAGTACCTGCTCTAAGGCCTGTAAATGCACCCAATCCACCTCGCTATAGCTGGTGTTTGGCAACAGACTTATTTCAGCTAAAGCGGCAATAAGCTCAGCATCATCTTGAATTAGGTCAAATAGCTCTGAGCATGCTTGTTTGTCTTGACTCTTTTCTGGAAAGCCTATGCTTTTATCTAATCTTCTACGTACCTTATCTTTCTGTTTGACCAAAACAAAGTCTGATAATGCTTGCCAATGCTCAATCGTTAATTCAACATCACCCTCTTCAAAATCATTAAATACCTGCAGACTTTGTAAAGCTCGAGGACTGGAATAATCCATGCGTCGCGAGGCTGCTACAGCAAAGGACACTAGTTTGCGCTTCAACTCAGATGAGCAAATTGTTGTAAGGCTTTCTAAAGACTCCTTGACCAACACAGACCAAGATTCTTGCAGACTGTATTTGAGTTGAAATGAATCTTGGTGAACGAAATGCCTTAACCACTGATCACGCTTGGCAAGCATTGAAGTGAACAACTTACGCGCTTTATCATAATTGAAATCCAATTCATGCAAGACGGTTTGCAACGCGCTGGATAGTTGGGAGTCCTCTAATAATAATTCATTGAGTACTTGCTCTACAGCGACCTCATAATGTGAGTGAGCTGTATCCGTGGTTTTAGGGCGCTCTCCCAATCGGCTCAACCACGGCATGCTCGCCGCAAGCTTAGCCGAGAAAGCATCTATGGTTAGGATTTGTAACTGATGGGGAGCTTCCAATAGTTTCCAACCCAGACGCTGATCTGACTCAAGCACCTTCGTTGCTAATTCTATACCCTGCTGCTCAAAAATATCTGCACTAGACAGCCCGCTTTGTGCTGCTAATAACAACTCGAGAATTCGCTCTTGCATTTCGGCTCGGGCTTTTCTCGTAAAGGTGATAGCCAGCACGTTTTGTGGCTTGTTCACGCGATTGAGCAAGACTAAAAACCGATACACCAACAAACCTGTTTTACCCGAACCAGCCGGGGCTTGAACAATAAAAGAATGATTGGGGTCTAGTGCTCTTAAACGCGCTTGTTGGTCAACTATCACTCGCTCGCTCCTGCCTGAGACGCAGGGTCACTAGCCTGCATTTTCAGTTGGCTGATACGGCAAACCGAGTCCAGCTTACAATACTGACAAACCGTCTCGTCGATCGGATCGACGACCGCCTGCCCAGCTAAAAAATCCTCAGCCAAACGGGTCAATTGATCTGGCCAGGTATCAATACTTTGCTGCCATTGCTCTTGATATTTCTTGGTCTTATGGCTCTCGACTGCCAAAATTCCTACGTCCGCAAGCTCTACGTATTTGCACTCTCCACGCCGAAGCTGAGCAAAAGCAAGACCCGACAACTCTGTTGCTTTTGTTGCGTCTCTCGCTAAGACATAAAGTGGCAACTGAGGCTCTTTTAGACGATCGCCGTGCCAATCCGCTCTATTTACTTTACTGGTTTTATAGTCCACCAAGACGGAGTTACCCGAATCAGTGACATCCACCCGATCCACTATATAGTCAAAACGTATACCAGCCCACTCTCCTGTATATCGAGCTTCTCGCTCAACGACAGAGAAATCACATGGCCTTTTACGCTCGACATCAAGCCATTCAGCCACCAGCTCAAAAACTCTATTTTTCTCTAGTTTAAACAAGCACTGAAGCGTATCGTTTAGTGTTACTGAGCTGTGCAACAGCAACTCTTGGTAACAAGATTCAAGCATTGTTTCTTGCTGTGATTGATCCAATTTCAACAAGGCAGATTGCGATGGCAACCGCCCCCAAACCAATTCCATCATCTTGTGAATCAAATTCCCACGATCTAAAGAATTCAATCCGAAATCGGATTCTGGTTTTACCTCAAAAGGCAACTGGTGTGTCACGAAGGCTTTGAATGGACAATGAGACTGATTCTTAAAAATCGCTGAACCGCCACGAGCCTTAGATTGACTTGACCAAGCAGGACCCTTGGTGTCTACAAAATATTCGAGTTCACCTTCTAGGTTAACGCTCTGTTCAGATTTTGCTAATTGAGAGTCACTAAATTGAGCTAAGAACAAAGGAGAAGGACCGTTCACTACCTCATCTAGCGAACTTGAGTATAACGAGAAACTCACTTCGATGGCCTTACAGGCGCTAATTAAACCTCCAATGACTTTTTGTGACTGCATCGAGCTAAGCTGAGGACTCGCGTCAGGAAGTCCAGTTGAAATCAGCAAGTGATTGGGAATAAATGAGTCTGGGCGACTAGGCGGAGGGAAATCCTGAGTCATGCCCGTTAAGAAGCATAGATCTGTTTCCCGCCCCAAAGCCTCTAGGAGTCCTGAAACATAAATGGGTGAGCTGGCGCTTTTGGGCAAATACACAGCTTCTATCAATAATTGTCTTAAATGAGAAAGCGCTCCATTCAATCCAGTACTGTGTTGAACAGTATTTAAGGTGGAATAGTCTTGTAACACTGTGTCCCAACGATTACTCAACTGACTTGTAGATGACATCGACTCGGTTTCTAAACGACTCGACGACCAGCCCCAAGCTTCCAACCATTGTTTAAAAACATCCACCCAGCGATCGAATCGAAGCGATTTAAAACCTGATTCAATAAACTGACTTTGTAATTCCTCTTGCAGATGCTGAATAGACTGTGCCAAGGCTTCAAAAAGTTCGACTAGCCGTTGCTCACTTGATGACCCTGCGTATGATGCATTTTCCTTATACTCCTCCAGAAATTCCTGAAATAAACCTGGACACTTCGATATCACCAGTCGCATAAAACGCTTTTCACTTAGCCATTTTGCGAAATGTCCAACCAATCTGCTATCGATTCTGTTTGGTAGCAGATAGTTTGAGTTCAACAAAAATTGAAAATCATCCACAGTGCTATTATTTTTCAGCAACGATAGAGCACAGAGTGCAGCCTCGATTGCGGGAATATCAATCATCGGTTTGCCTAAACTAAAACGATAGACAAGCTGATTTCCCTCGGAATTAAGCAATGTTTGATTAGGATAGAAAATATCATGCGCTATCTGCTGCACTTTTGCATAGCGATGTTGTAAATCAGGAATAACAATCCCAATTTTCAAATCGGGCTTCAAATCTAACTGCCTTCTAGCCGATTGAAACACGGCATAAATCTCCTTATCAGCATCCTCATATCGAACATAAGTGCTTTGCTCGTTTAATTGACGTGGCCCACCCTCAATAACAGCACTCCCTGCTCGCTCTATACTCCTACTAAAATCTCGCTGAGCGGCTGTAAGAAGATCATAGGCATACCAGATTGTTCGCTCAAATGGCCACTCAAAATCGACTTTATCAGCGGCGTCGAGTATCGCATTTTGCAATACTGCATCGTCAGCAAAATCGCGATTACGAAGCAAACTCAGATATCGAGTTCGCCACTCTATAAATTGATTGAGATCCTCAATATGTTCGTCCAATAGGCGTTCATCGGTACAACGCCAATCAGAAAGCAAGCGATGGCTGCGCATACAAGCTTTTACTGTCTGCGGCACGTTTAACAAAGTGAGCTCGCTATTGGATCGAGCTGTTTCATCCACCACCTTTGTCCAAAGTAAGCGGGCTTGTTGAGGGGAGATTAAAGTATCAAATTCAAAGCTCTTTGACTGATTAAACAGCCATGCTCGTCGACAAGCTTCTCGCCAAGAAACGATATTCGGCGACTCCCAAGCCAAACGACCCTGCTGGATTTTCTGATCGGCAAAGGTCTCTTGAAGGTACGTTGCCAAACTACCTGTTGGCACTATGAGGATTGCTTTCGAGGAAAGTTGACTTATCGATGATTCATCCATTGCCACAGTTTACCATTGCGCAGCGATAGCTGCTCAGGGTTATCGTCTTGGACCGGGTGCTTTAATCGCAAATTTATTCCTTTAAACTGACCGCATCACTGGGCTATCGCAGACATAAAAAAAGCGATCGTATGATCGCTTTTTTTGCTTTTTGTAGTTTTCTTTACTTCAAACCCGCCATGTAAGCCGACAATTCTTTGATCTGTTGCTCCGATAGACTAAAAGAAATGTCGTACATAATACCATTGTGCCCAATTCTTTCGCCTTTTTTGAACGCTAGTAGACTCTGCTCTAGGTACTCCATATGCTGACCTGAAACTCGCGGATAGTGCTTCGCGATACCAGAACCTTTGGGTCCGTGACATGCCTTACAAGCCGAAACACCCCTCTGCGCGTATCCACCTCTGTAAATCGCCTCGCCCGCGACTGCCAATTGCGCCGCTTCTTCAGTCAAGCTTACATCCTTGCTCGGCGGCATTGACGCATAGAAAGCGTCAAGGTCGTTCATATCCTCTTCACTCAAGTTAATAACTTGAGAAGCCATGATGGCGTTCTTGCGCTCACCTGACTTGAAAGCTTTTAATTGTCCAGCAATGTAACCAGGGACCTGCCCAGCCAAGTTAGGGTTTACGGGCAAAGTACTAACACCCTTGGCTCCGTGGCAAGCCGCGCAAACAGCTGACTTAGTTTTACCCGCCTCGGGATCGCCCGCGGCGAACGATTCTGAACTCATTAGTAGAACTGCTGAGCCAGTGATAAATAGAATTTTTTTCAACATAATGGCCTCCTAACTAAGCCAAAAGGAATAAGCCGCATGAAAGGCAGTACACGGGCTTTTTCAAGTGAGCGGATTTATATCATTTACAGGCCATATTCACAAGCTAGCCAAGTGCTTTTAGGCAAATTTCCAACATTCAATCTTTCTCACAATGGAGTATTCAATTTACTATTTTGAGCCTTTGATTTCAGTTTTTTTGTTAGACTCTGTTTATGACTGCAAAGAATCAAAACTCGAGTGATAAATCTGCGCCCTTACCTCGCTGCCTTCTCAATCCAGAGTTTGTGCTAGGAGCAGCAAAACCGCACCAATTTCCAATAGATCAGTGTGTGGAAATTGCGTTTGCTGGTCGCTCTAACGTAGGTAAATCCAGTGCCATAAACGCACTCTGTAATCGACGCAAACTAGCCAGGACTAGTAAAGTTCCCGGTCGGACCCAACAAATTAATTTTTTCTCACTGGGTAACGAAGCTCGCTTGGTTGATTTGCCCGGGTATGGATTCGCTCAAGTTCCACTTGACGTCAAAAAAGACTGGGAAGCAACGATTCAGAAGTATCTAACTGAGCGCGAAAATCTGCTAGTGTTAGTACTGTTAATGGATATCCGTCATCCACTCTCAGCGCTGGATCGGCAAATGATTAAATGGGCTAGCGAATCGAACCTCCCTACTCAAGTCTTGCTGACAAAGGCCGATAAATTTAAGCGCGGGAAAATAGCAAGTACGGTTTTACAAGTTGAAAAAGAACTGGCTAAAGTAAAAGGAACATTCGCGGTCGAACCATTTTCGTCACTAAATTTCACTGGAGTGAACGCCATGAGACAGCAGATCCAAGAATGGATCGATAATTCAACACTTGCTTAACACTAAATAATCCTTTGGTGTTGGAGATTTTATCTTGTATTAGTCTGATTTTTCATTTATGGTTGTCGGGTAAGATCATTTGTTAGCAGTTATAGGGGTGTGGCTGAATCAAAATCCAGCTTGGGCTCTTATTGTCTGCGAGGTGTGCGATGACGGGTTGGGAGACGTTATCTGCAGGAAGAATTGCCTAGAGTAGATACAGTCCCCCCATACGACATCCCCCCTTTGGAATACCCGAAAAGGTATTCGTCTACTCTAGGCATCTTGCCTAAACTACCTAGATACAAGTTGTTCGATCCTCAAAGCTAATTTCATAAAAGCTATCATTCCTCAACGCCCCTCAACATTCATTCCTCAACATATTCCTCACAACTAGCCTCAACGGCAAACTATATACTCGTTATCTTGTTAGCGACATGAGTCAATACCCGCTAAATTGATCGGAGCTAGCCGAATTCATCGGTGCTCGCGTTACCGTTCATCTTCACTCTACAGCTCTTCATCATTCTACAGACTTGTTGTTTACGTTATAATTACAACTCGTGTCTTTTTTGCTGATGGTGCAGATGACTTTTTGGCTAACAAGCGGATTTAATTGTTTCCTAAGCAAGTTGGTATTTCTCGCTGTGCTCTTGTTATCGGCTTGCGTGGCCGATCAAAAAGAGCGAGATGAATTTAATCAATCCAAGGAAGATATCATCGAGCACTCGACCGCAAAAGACCAACAAACAGCGTTTGCTAAACCGTCAAACCGAGCCATCGAAATCACAGGCACTGGCAGTAAACTCAATAGCAAAGATGCTGAAGACTTGGTGGCTTCTTTAGGATTTGCTGCAATCGACAACTCATCGATACTCGCGGTTGAAGATACGAAACCAACAGTCCATGAAAAACCCAAGGAAATGCAAAGCTACCAGGCTAATTGCAGCGTATTTGATACAGGTCGAGACCGGCTTCCGCACCAGCGAGAGAGAATCAATTTCTGTAAAAAGATCTCTAACAGGTTAGCTAGCGTTTCGATGGATTCCTGCATGGCATCAAAGCTCGAACTTAGCGGCTGTGAATCTGTTGGAGGCGTCCCATTGATGTTAAGAGAGTTTCCACCGATCAAGGACAAAGAACCTATTGGCCGAGTACTGGTTATTGGTGGGACCCACGGAGACGAACTTACCTCCGTTAGCATAACATTCCGCTGGATAGAGACCCTGAACAAACACCATTCTGGTCTGTTTCACTGGCACGTTGTTCCAGCAATGAACCCCGACGGTCTGCTGAAACGGGGAGCAACGAGAACTAATAAGAATGGAATAGACTTAAATCGCAACCTACCATCAGAGGACTGGACAAAAAATGCACTCAAATACTGGAAAACCAAGGGCGGCAGTAACCCCAGAAAATATCCAGGACTAACACCCAATAGCGAACCCGAAACGCAGTGGCTAGTTGATGAAATTCATCAATTTAGGCCAGATGCAATTATTTCTATTCATGCACCCTATGGCGTTGTGGATTTTGATGCACAACGGCTCAATACAGCCCCAAAAAGTTTGGGCAAACTGCGGCTGAACTTATTGGGAACTTACCCTGGCTCTTTAGGGAATTATGCAGGAATAAACTTGAACATACCGGTCATCACACTTGAGCTTCCACACGCATGGGAAATGCCCAGCCGAAAAGAGTCTCAATTAATCTGGGAAGATATAGTGCAGTGGCTAAAGATTAACTTACCCAAAAGAAAAAAGGCTTTGGCAGCTAAAAAATAAATCACGATCTTCGTCATCTGCGTACTCAAACAAGTCTAATACAGAGCTTATAAGAGACCGACTTGAGTACCACTTCTAACCCTCGTAAATAATCTTCCAAACCCCTAGATTATCTTTTTTCCAATATTGTTTTTTGCGTTGCTGGCTTTGAAAGTTGTTACTGAGATAATTTTGTTTGAAGCTAACAACAAACATGTCAGTCTCGCCCGGATATAAAAACATCTCTTCAACATCAATATCGACCTGAATAAATGTTTTAGACTTGTTAAGCTTTTTCTTTTTTGCTGCCCAACTATGGTAAGACGTAGCTCCAAAGTTCAATCGATCAGTTGTGTAATTTGAGAGGTAAGCTGAGGTATCAACACTTTCCCAATCAGACTGCCACTTATTTACCACGCTCAGGAATTTCCGTCGTTTTCTATCAAGCTCTTGTCTGCCAACCCATTCAATATGGTCACTTAAGATTACGGGAGTTTTCGCTTCTGCGCTGACAAATTTTGCTACATCCAGAAGATCTTCATTGCTCAAGACGAAGCATCCTTCACTGGTCCACGGCTCTCTTGCATAGGTAGTTGACGGTGTCCCGTGTAACCAAATACCGTATCCCGTGCGCTTAAGGAACCGGTCATATTTGTTTGGGTAATTTACTGGAAAGGCTCCTTTTCCATACAAATCAGGCAGTCTTTTACCCTCTATGTAACGGTTAACATGGTAAACCCCGATGGGAGTTTTATTGTCGCCTTCTACCTGCTTACCATAACCAGCTGAACCAACAGACATATAGTAATCGCGAATCAACTCTGGCTGACCTTCACTATTTTGATAAACATAAAGTCGACCATTTTGCATATCAGCTACTAGGACATAGGGATGGTCTCCGATATGCAATAGTGAGCTAGGTACTTTCTCTTTTGCTACCAGAGAGTGCACCTTACTATGCTGCCAACGAGCTTTTATTTGGTGTTTGAGTCCCTGCAAATCCTTTACTGGAAGAGCCGAGCCCTGTCCGATTTCATAAAAAGGATTGCCTTGCGCATTCAATATGTCCGCTCGCAGCAGATGCGCAATTCGACTCTTGGGGTGATTTACCAAATGAAGTTCCACCAAGCTCAAGGCGCGTTCTAGCTCGCCAGACTCTAGTCGCTCTAAAACCTCGATGATGGCAGGTTCATAGCCTTTATCTCCAGCTCCAACGTTTTGAGTACCGTCAGCAAAAGACTCAATAGGCAAAAACAGACCTAGCAGTATTGCGATACAGCAAAAGGCTGTTCTTAATGCAGTTGTCAAATAAGATCTTATTACCATCTAAATCACTGATTTATCTACTAACTATTTTCTCAGAACTTATTTTAGCGGTACTGAGTGGCTGTCCGGGAAGTAAGGCAAAGTCAATTCTCTTTCTGATGGTGTCATCAAGCGTATTTGACTGGTAATGTTGGGTGAAAGTCACAGAAAAACCGTTCGCTGTGGGAATCACCAAAAAGTCTCTAACTTTGACGTTAATAAAGCTCTTATTGGTTAAACGAATGCGTCTTTGATCAACCCACTGAGCCCTTGATAAATTTGAACTGGATGTATAGTCGCTCTGGTAAAAAGACAGATAGGCATCAACGTCTTGATTTGACCATGTCTGCGCCCAAGCTTTAATCAAATCAATCGCGGCTTGCTTCATCGCTTGATCAAAAACTCTAGGTGGCTGATTTTTGTTTTGAACCGGCTTTACAGCCGCAATCGATACACTAGTCCCCTCCACATTAGCAACTTCAATTTGTCGGCTAAGGTCTTGATTTTTAGCAATCAGAGTTTTAGTTTCAATATTGGCTTTGCTCAGTGCGGATTCAGCATTGGCCAACTCAATCCTGAGTTTTGCCATCAAGTCTGACTCTACTTCTGCAGCTTGTTTCTCAACGGACGCTAATTGAGCGGCCGCGACTTCGCTTTTCTGGCGTTCAAGCTTAAGAGCTTCCTCCAAATTTTCCCGAACTAATTCCAATTCACCCAATGCCTGTTTAGACTGTACTAATTGCTTTTGTGCGGTCGCAAGGGCCTCACTATTTGCTGATAGCGTGGCCTGTTTAGTCTTTTCATTTTCCAGCAACTTATTCAGCGAATCCACTTTTTGTGCATATTCAAAGTCGGTCGACAGATCTCTAATCTTAGGCAGTTTAGTCTGTATGCTTGATTCCCCACTGGTCTCTAACGCGCTTCTGTAAGCTTGCGCGGCAAGCGCTCCATGCAACTTACTCAAACTATCAAAAAGCACTCTGGTTGATTCATTCGCCTGAGCTCCTTGCATTAATGTTTTTCGTGCAGAGCTTAGGTCGCCCTTTTGCGCCTGCGCAGCGGCCAAGTTTATGTAAGGCTCAACAAACATTGGATAGTCTTCAATCAACTGCCGGTAGGCAGCGATTGCCAGATCTATTTGTCCTGCAGAAAACTTCAGGTTCGCTGATTCAAACCCGGCATTGAGGATATAACTATCTTCAGAGTCAAGCTGCTGGTGCCCAGCGTCAGGATGATAGGACCAAGACGAATCTTCAAGGTCTTGGGACGAGGCTGTTTCTGTGCTTCGAAATGTGGAGAGATCATCTGAGTACACCAACTCTTTACCCACGTCTGTGCCGGGATCAGCCGAGTTACTAGGAGCCTCTGACGGCCATAACCATATGGTTAGCAGGGTCAACACCCCGACAATGGATAACGTAACAGGTAACTTTCGCATCTTAAAACTCTCTACCCTGTGGTCCATTCGCATGCGTACTCTAAATGGGTTAACGGGAAGATTCTAAACCATCTAAAATTCTCTGTCTTGCCGACAGCTAAACTAATGAGCCTCAGCCCAATTATTACCAAAGCCAGCCTCGACCAATAACGGGACATCTAAGTTAGCAACCGATTCCATAACTGCCTTGACGTGCTGAACGACAACCTCGATCTCAGACTCCTCGACCTCAAAAACTAACTCGTCATGCACCTGCATAATCATCTTGACTGCTTTTGTACTTGCCACATACTTGTCTACCTCGATCATTGCTAGTTTTATTATATCTGCTGCAGTGCCTTGCATTGGAGCGTTTATTGCCGTTCGCTCCGCGTATTGGCGCATATTGTGATTCTTGGAGTTAATGTCGGGTAAATACAATCTCCGACCAAATACGGTCTCTACGTAGCCTTGGTCTTGAGCGCGTTCTCTGGTCTGATCCATATATCCTTTGACTCCAGGATAGCGATTAAAATAAGCATCAATATAGTCCTGAGCTTGTTGTCGACTTACATTAATTTGCTTGGATAGTCCAAAAGCCGACATGCCATAAATCAAACCGAAATTGACTGCTTTAGCGTGACGCCTCTGCTCACCTAAAACGTTCTCCAGTGACACGTCAAAAATTTCTGCTGCGGTAGCACTGTGTATATCTAAACCCTGGTTAAATGCATTCAGTAACGCTTCATCTCCCGATAAGTGCGCCATAATTCTGAGCTCAATCTGAGAGTAGTCAGCTGCCATCACCAAGCAACCCGATTCAGCTACAAAAGCCTCCCGAATTCGCCTTCCCTCCGCGGTTCGTATTGGAATATTCTGTAAATTGGGCTCACTCGAGGACAGTCTACCCGTGGCTGTAACTGCCTGATGGTAGGAGGTATGAACTCGACCAGTCCGCGAATTAATCATCAGTGGCAACTTATCAGTATACGTAGACTTCAACTTACCGAGGCTTCGATGCTCGAGGATCAATCGAGGCAAATCGTGCTTTAATGCAAGTTCCTGTAACACGTCTTCAGCGGTCGAGGGGGCTCCTTTTGGCGTCTTTTTCAAAACAGGAAGCTCCAGTCGCTCGTACAACACCTCCTGTATCTGTTTGGGTGAGGCCAAGTTAAACTCCCCTTTAGCTAACTGGTAAGCCTTTTGTTCTGCGGCTTGCATTGACGCCAATAATTCTTGGCTTTGTTTTAGCAACATAGTGTCATCGACCTTAACACCGGCATCTTCCATTCTTGAAAGAACTGGAACCAAAGGAATCTCAACTGTATTGTAGACCCGATGCAAATAAGGTTCGGCCGTTAATAGAGGCATTAATCGATGATGTAATCTGAGAGTTACATCTGCGTCCTCTGCCGCATAATGTCCAGCTTGACCAAGATCAACCTTATCAAACGAAACTTGGGCTTTTCCTTTACCAGCGACTTCGGTGAAAGGCACAGGCGTATGCCCTAAATATTTTTCAGAAAGAGAACCCATATCATGCTTTGTTGCAACACTGTTCAAAACATAAGACTGCAGCATTGTGTCAAAACTGACTCCTTTCATGTGTATGTTATAGTTTGCCAACACGCTCATGTCATACTTTAAGTTTTGCCCAATTTTGGGAAGGTGTTCATCCTCGAGCAAGGACTTAATCTTCGCTAGCACCCAATCTCTTTCTAACTGCTTGGGTGCATTTTCATAACTATGCGCAACTGGAACGTAAGCCGCATGGCCACTTTCTACTGAAAAGGAGAGACCTACTAATTCGGCCTCCTGCGCGTTGACCGAAGTCGTCTCGGTGTCAAAAGCAAAACCTTCACTTTTTGCAAGCGTATCGAGCCAATTCTCAAAAGGTTCCTTCTCAAGAATTAATTCATAGTCTCCTATCTTATATTCAGTAGTGGGTTGGCCAGCATCACTACCAAGGGCCTCCCCCATTTCCGCTAACCATTTCTTAAATTGCAGCGTTTGATATAGATCTATCAGGGCTGGTGTGTCGGCTTGCCTCAGACCGAGATCACCGATTGGAATTTCTAAATCCAAATCAGTTTTAATGGTTACAAGCTGTTTTGAAAGTGGTAACTGGGGAATAAACTCCCGCAGATTTTCGCCCACCTTACCACCGATATTATCCGCGTTTTCAATAATACCTTGTATCGAGCCATATTCGAGCAACCACTTTACTGCGGTTTTTGGGCCAACCTTAGGCACACCGGGAACATTATCCGATGTGTCGCCCATCAATGCTAAGTAGTCAATAATTTGATCAGGTCTAACTCCAAACTTTTCGATCACACCATTTTCATCCATAATGACTTTTTTCATGGTGTCGATTAGATTCACTTTATCATTAACAATCTGTGCCAGATCTTTATCTCCACTAGCTACTAGAACAGTGTGTCCCTCCTCACTGGCTTTTTTAGCATAGGCACCGATAACGTCATCGGCTTCCACGCCCGGTGTTGCAATCAATGGAATACCCATTGCTTTGATGCCTCGATGTACATAATTGATTTGACTACGAAGTTCATCCGGCATAGGTGGTCTATTGGCCTTGTATTCGCTATAGAGCTCATGACGAAAGTTTCTGCCCTTGGCATCAAAAATCGCAACCAATTTCGCACTAGGGTAATCCTGCATCAGACTTTTAATCATATTAATAGTTCCGTACACAGCACCGGTCGGTTGACCATCTGTAGTTTGCATACGTTTTAATTGAGGTACGTAAAACGCCCTATACAAATACGATGAACCATCAATAAGGATGATATGAGGATTATCCATTTTCTTTTTTTTAAGAGTTTGATCGGGTAAATCCCGCTAGATATTTAGAGCAGGACGCGAACTATTGTGATCATTAATACCATTCGATTCTCTATGGAAAATGACCAAAATATGCCCCTGAAATGATTTGATCATATGATAACATGATCGAATATTATCGAAACGCGGATGGCTACTATGAAAGCAAAATACCAATTCTTTGCAGTTCTCTCTATTTTTATTATCACGCTGCCATCAACTACTAACTCTCAGACCGCACCCCCACCGAGCATTGGTCAAGAAACCAAAGGTAAACCCGCGATTGCGGAAATAAACAACGAATCAACGAGCTCAGTTGAAACTATCAAAAGTAAAAATGACAATGAAGGCAAGCCGGCGACGATCAGCGACAGCCTGTTAGGGACAGCCAAAATCATAGAATCTCGTAGAGAGAGCGGTCAGATCTACCGAATAGAATTCGAACATTCTTTTGGAAGTAAACAAATAATCGAAGAAAACGACTCCGACGGCCAACTAGCCAGCGACGATAATGGGTTAGATGACACTCCTACACTCAGCAAATGGCGACTTGGCTCATGGTAGCCCGCGAAAAATGGATATGAGAGTAATCGCTGCAATCATCGCCACGTTATGCCTACTTTCAGACTCTGCCGGTTCTGAAAATAAGGTCGTTGCTGGCGAAACCGCAGAAGTCAGTGTAAAGTTCCAAGATCTGCGTTTATATCGCGTAAATAAGGACGGAATCGAAAGCCGCTTTTGGTTCACGCGGGGAAAAAGCAAGAGGACTGGGTGCCACAATCTACGCAAGCGATCGAGACTTTATCGTGCTGTGCAGTATGGCTATCAAAGTTGCGAGGTATATAAGAACAAAGGTTGCGAAGTTCAAAGCAAAGTCATGTTCAATCGAAAGGACAATGACGAGCCCACATCAATACTGCAGCAAGGATACAGTTGGTTCGCTATCGATGAGGATCAACGCGGCCCAAGAGTAAAGTCTTGGTCTTGCACTCACCAAGACTAACATAAGCTTGAAAATAGACGCTCTCGATCAGCGCTAATCTGTTTTATGCTCTAAAGCTAAATAATCATGAGATCGCATTTCCTTAAGACGACTTTTAGTTCGATCAAATTCGAACGCATTTCGACTTCCGACATATAGCTTGTCTGACTCTACTTCGGCGGAAATAATTAACTTTACATTGTGATCATAGAGAACATCTACCAAATTAATAAATCGACGAGTCTGGTCTTCCTTTAGACGATCCAACAGGGGCACGTCGGATAGCAACATTGAATGAAAACAAACAGCCAATTCAATATAGTCAGCCTGAGATCTAGGTCCGTCACATAGTTCATCAAACCTAAACCAGATGACGCCGTCTGCTCTTCTAACGAAATCGAGATCTCGACCTTCGATTTCAATCGTTGCGCCTGATACACCCTGATCTGGCGACAAATGATCAAAATTATAATGCATTCCTTCTAACGCGTTTTCGTTGAGGGGAGAAAAATAGATCTCTGCTTGGTCTAAAAAGCGTAAACGATAATCAATACCCGAATCGATATTCACAATATCGGTGTGTTGTTGGAGCATGGATATGGCTGGTAAAAATAAATCGCGTTGCAAACCTCCTTTGTATAAATTGATTGGTTCTACATTCGATGTGGCGACCAAGCTGACCCCCTCAGCAAAGAGCACTTTAAGCAGCCTGGCCAAAATAACAGCATCTGCCACATCGTGAACCACGAACTCATCAAAACATAAAATACGCGCTTCATTTGCAAGTCTTCGTCCAATAATTACTAACGGATCTGCCTCATTTCTCAATTCCTTGCGCTCGTTGTGTATTCGATGCATAAAACGGTGAAAATGCATACGAAGTTTATTGTCAAAAGGCAGGCAGTCATAAAATGTATCAACCAAATAAGTCTTTCCCCTACCCACACCTCCCCAAAAATAAAGACCTCTGATTGGTGTTTTTGGTGACGATTTTGCTAGCCCTAGCTTTTGCAAGAAACTCTGCTTTTCGGGCTGGTAATTCAACAAGTCTTCGTACAACCTTTGAAGATTGTCGACGGCCAGTTTTTGCGCTTGATCAGGCTCAAAGTCTGGTCTTGCCAGGTCTTCGTGATATCGAGTTAATGGAGTCGAATTCATAGGGCGGGAGATCAAGCTCGCGTGCAAAGGTTAGAAAATAGAGTGGCTGCCAACCGAAACACTTCGCTTGTGATATTTTGTTAAGTTACGCGACTATTTTAACCTAATGTTTTATGCTGATCGACTCTGGATTAGAATCGTGCAAGGTAGTGACACAGGATGAATTAATGATGATTAGCAAGATCAGGACACGAGGAAATATCTTGGCGTATCGAGGGGTACTTCCAAAGATTCATCCCTCGGTGTTTGTTGCTCAAGATGCCACCATCATTGGGGACACACAAATAGGCGCTGAGTCCAGCATATGGTTTGGATGTGTTATCAGAGGTGATGTCAATGAAATTCGTATTGGCAGTGGAACAAATATCCAAGACCTAACTATGATCCATTGTGCGGAAATGGGGCAAGGCACCTACATTGGAGATAATGTAACGGTAGGCCACAGTGCTGTATTGCATGCTTGCACGATAGAGGATGATGCTTTTATCGGCATTCAATCGTGCATTATGGATGACTGTTTGATAGAGAAAGGCGCGATGATTGCCGCGGGTGCGCTTGTCACACCCGGGAAACAAGTCAAATCGGGTGAGGTCTGGGCAGGGAAACCGGCAAAAAAAATGCGTAACATCAACGAACGGGACTTAGAATTTTTCGAGATAAATAGAGAACGTTACAAACGACTTGCGCAAGAGTATCGAGGAGAGCAATATGGGCAATGAATTTACTAGTGTGTTGATGAGAAGCCCATTTCTTTATGGGCTTCTGAGCTTGGTAGTGTTCTTATTCGGAGGTCTTTTTGTTCCAGGGGAATGGTACCAACAACTCAATAAAGCACCATGGAACCCACCCAACATTGCCTTTCCAGTGGTTTGGACCGTTCTGTACTGTATGATCGCTTGGACGGGTTTTAAAGCAAGCAAATCAAACGATGGCCTATTACTCAAACTTTGGTTTATCCAACTTGCATTTAATGCGATGTGGTCTTGGATATTTTTTGGTCAACAATGGATACTGTTGGGCCTAGCAAATTTAGTCGTCCTATCAAGCTTAGTCGGCTTATTCATATTTCGATCGCTAAAAACCTCACATCATGCGATGGCCTTGCTAATGGCACCCTATTTTGCCTGGCTCTGCTTAGCCACTAGCCTAAATTTATATATTTTTATCTATAACTAGCTTCCCAATTGCAACAGCTATCTAAAACTATTTGTTGAGTGATCGCGGATAAAAAAAGCAGTGATTTTGCAATCACTGCCTTTAGTCCCCCCGATACGATAGGTAAACCAATCGCGTTCTGGATAGCCTACCCGTATCATCTTCTAATTTGAGGTGACCCTTTGTAAGACCTTGAGAAGGCCCTACAGCGTTGGCACCTCTTGTTGTCCCCCCGTTAGGAACTTAGGCTTTACGCCAGACAATAATAGTAAGCCCCAAATAGATAGGGGTCTATTACCCATTCGGGTGATTCGACTGAAAAATCAATGGCTTCAGTGTCATTTTTAATATTTAGACTCACTATTTTGCCAGTTTGTCGAAAAATTGCTGCGCTGCCTCGTTGTTGCCATTCGCTTTATGCGCAGTTGCCATCAGATGCCAATTTCTTCTTCTAAGCGAACTATCAGCCCGAGATAAGGTGTTCGACTTTGCTGCCAATTGTATACACTTTTGCCAAGCTCCCTGCTCGCATTTCACTTCGGCGAGTGCAGACCACAGGTTAGGATTTCTTGGCTCAATTCGCAATGCCCTCTCAAGTGAACCGCTGGCGCCATCCCAATCTTGAGACAAGGTCTGCGAGCGCGCTGAGGCAATTAATCGCTTAACTACGGGCGATACAACTTTCCTCTCTTGCATGGTTTCAATTCGCAAATCTGGCCCTTCAGGCAGAGGCAAAGCTTTGCCATCAACTATCGCTCTCTCCTCAATCGGTGCAGGAACGCTCCGATCAGGCGCAACTCTCGCAGAGCTAGCACAGCCAGCGAGCTGCATCATCGCCATAAACCCAAAAATAAAAGCAAAGGGATTTCTAAAGTTAATCATGCTGTTTAAAGTTCCTGTTGAGTACCAATTTTTAGAATCAAACTAGCCAAAAATTTTTTCCCAGAGACTCTTCTTCCTTGGTCTGCGCTCAATTGGCATCTCCTCATCGGTCGGCTCGAAATATTTTGACTCCTCTAAATCTCGGTCATCATACTCGATTCTATCCGGGCAAGGCATATTTTCCAGCTCTAAAGAGCTCAGCAACACAGGCAATGTTCGATGCTCAGTGCAACGCTCAGTAGCATCCAATTTAGAATAAAAGAATTTCTGGGAAACAATTTCCTCACTAAACCCAAGTTCAAGTCGCTGCAGAGGCAAACGCTGCATGACCCCCTTCCACAGTCGAGCGGCACCACTGGCACCAGTTAAGCTAGTTGGTTTATTGTCATCACGCCCAACCCAGACCACGGTTAAATAGTTTCCACTGAATCCAGCAAACCAGCTGTCTCTGTAGTCGTTTGTGGTTCCGGTTTTACCCGCAATCCCATAATCGTACTCAAATCCGCGTAATACCACTCTGCCGGTACCATTACGGACAGCGTCTTGGAGAGCATAATTGATCAAATACGTATATTCGGGTTCGATCACTTGCTCCATATCTAAGGCGTATCGATTCAACGGCTTGCCTTCTCCACTTAGCACTGATCTGACTGACTTCACCGGGATCTTGAATCCGCCAGACGCAAGCGTTAAATACATTTTAGACACATCAAGAGTATTCATCGGTACCGCCCCAAGTAAAACTGAGGGCAATTCTCTAACAGAGCGATCATGGCCTACTCGCTCGAGTGTATCGATAACCTTATCTAAACCCAATGCGAGACCTAGGTTTACCGTCGCTAAATTGTAGGACTGCGCCAAGGCTTCCACCATCATGACATCACCATGTGATCGACCATCGTAATTTTTAGGCTGCCAATCGGGACTTCCTTTTTGCTCAACAACAACTGGCGAGTCTGGCAATAGACTTGCTAAAGAGTATCGATTTGGTGACTCCAATGCGGTCAGAAAGACAAAGGGTTTCAATAATGAGCCTACCGGCCTTTTTGCTTTTAACGCACGATTAAATCCAGCAAAACTCGCGTTTCGATCTCCAAGCATTGCAGCCACCTCTCCGTTGTCGGTGCGCAATACAACTGCGGCAGCCTGGAGAGTTCCCTCAGCTAAACTATGGTCTTTTTCGATACGATCCAACTCACGACTAATAGAGGTTTCGAGAACGGCTTGAACTCTTGGATTTATCGTCGTGTAGATTTGCAGACCCTCACTATGCAGATCTTCACTTTTGTACGCGTCTTTCAAGTCCTTTCTGACCAGCCCCAAAAAACTTGGATATGATAATGTCGCCGCGCGACTTGCGACGGGACTGATATTTAGCGCAGATGCTTTGGCCAATTCATATTGTCGATCATCTATCTTGTTGGCCTCAAGCATGGATTTCAGAACAATATCTCGCTTTTTAACGACCCTATCAGGACGACGAAGTGGGTTATATCTGCTCGGCGCATTATTAATCGCAACCAGCGTTGTTAGCTCGCTAAGATCCAATTCGTTTAGAGGTCGCCCGTAATAATATCGGCTTGCCAAACCAAAACCATGGATAGCTCGGTTACCTGCTTGCCCAAGGTTTACTTCATTGATGTAAGCTTGCAAAATTTCATTTTTGTCGTAATGAACCTCGAGCAATACTGACATAATCATCTCGGGTACTTTTCTTCGGAGGCTACGCTCAGAGGTGAGAAAATAGTTTTTGACTAGCTGCTGAGTTATCGAACTGCCCCCCCCTATTATCTTCCCAGTTTTGATTGCATAAAATGCCACTCTTGCCAATCCCTTAAAATTCAATCCGAAGTGCGAGTAAAACTGCCTGTCCTCGTAAGCTATTAATGCGTCGATGAGCGCCTGCGGGACCTCATCTAACTTTACCAAGGTACGATCCTCATGGTTTAAAGGCGATACACTGCCGAACAGTCTGGGTTCTAGCCGAATAATCTCAGTTGATTCATAATTGCCAGACGGCTCTATTACTTTTATATCAGCTATTCGCCCGTCTACGACTGAGAGACTTATTCTCTGGCGCGGTCTGTCTTCATCCCAAAAGCGAAATGCTCTTTGATGTACATTGAGAGTTTGAGAGCTAAGATTATATGTCCCTACTCTATTAATCGATGAGGAACCAACGTAGCCGAGCTCCTTCAATTCAGATTCAACTAATTGGGCATCAAATGTCTGACCTAGATATAGCTCCAAAGGGCGAGTATAGAGATGAGCAGGTATGGCCCATTTTTGCCCCTCAAATTCGCGCCTTATCATAACGTCCAAATAAGCGGTGTAAGCAATCAAACAGACCACCAAGCCTAACACCACCCTCCCAAAAATTAACTTAGAAAAGCGCCATAATGCTCCAGCCGTACGCTTGAGGATCGAAAATTCGGCGTTGTCTTTAGTACCTCGAAGCTTCTTGCTACTATTTTTATCCGTGGTTATATTTTGGGTTTTCTTGTTAGCCATAGCCCGTAAGTAATCTTTAAAAGCGTAGTTTTTGCTGCTTGAAAATAGCGTCTAATTTTTGTCAATTTAATCATATTGAGGTGACAAATTTCGGCTGACTTAAGAGCTTGTAACCACTAAAGCTAAATTATCTACCTTTTATCGTCTAAAAATACATAATTATCAAAAACTTAGAGAATTTATATAAAATATTGCTTTAGCTCTAGATTGACACAAATTTGGTCTGCAAGCTATGATTCGACATCTACTAAGGTGATCAATGTGACTACGCAAATCTTAAACACGGAAATAGAGCAATATTCGGCATGGCGAGAACGTGTTAGAGGCGCCGTGCAAGAGCTAAGCCGCTTCCTGAAAGACCACAACATCACCGACCTTCGTACTCATCATCAATTCGAGACGGTTCTAGGTTCACTAGTCGACGATAACCTTTCGGTAGCGTTTGTTGCTGAGTTCTCTCGTGGCAAATCGGAGATGATAAACACCATCTTTTTCGGTAACTACAAACGCAGAGTACTTCCATCTGGTTCTGGCCGAACAACCATGTGTCCAACGGAATTGCTCTACGATCCAGATAAACCCGCTTCAATCAGGTTGTTACCAATTGAGTCACGCCAAGATGAGCGTCCATTGTTCCAGCTCAAAGCAGATGAAGAACTATGGCAGGAAATAGAATTCGATCCTGATAATTCGGATAGTGTTGCGGCAGCTCTTAAAGGCATGACCGATAATAAACTGGTCAGTAAAAATTACGCCAAGAAATTGAATTTTGATCTACTGGAGAACGACAATTCCGAAATCGGGTTGCCAGTCAACAAATTCGACGAGGTTGAAATCCCAAGTTGGCGTCATGCGGTGATAAATCTACCTCACCCATTACTGGAAATGGGATTAGTCATACTAGATACACCCGGTTTAAATGCGATAGGAGCCGAGCCAGAACTAACGATAAACCAACTGTCGACGGCACATACCGTGATCTTTATTTTATCGCATGATACCGGCGTCACCTCCACTGACTTAGAGCTTTGGGAAACGCACCTAGACGGCGTGAGTCATAAAAAGAAATCAGCCAAAGGTCAGGGGGAAGATGCGACCAATCAATTAAAATTGGTCGCTCTAAATAAAATCGATGCATTATGGGATGGCATTCGAAGCGACGCACAGATCGAAAGTGAAATAGAGGCACAGGTCACGGCAACATCCAAAGCTCTAAAGTTAGAAAGAGAAAATATTTTTCCAGTTTCAGCGCAAAAAGGCTTACTGGCGAAAATGGAAAATGACCCTGAGCTGTTTAAAAGAAGCAATATCGGCGCTCTGGAACAAGCCATTGCCGACAGACTAATCCCTGAAAAGAGAACAATAGTTGTTAGCAAAGTGCGCAGTTCATTAGAAAGCATCCTTGAGTCCGCGTCATCAATAATGGGGGGACGACTAAAAGATGCCGACGAACATATCGCCGAGTTACGACAGTTAAGCAGCAAAAACACCGATGTTATCTCGCATATCATGCTCAAGGTGCAAGCGGAAAAGTCAGCTTTAGAGACAGACATGCAACGTTATCAAGCGCTGCGGGCTGTTTATGCTAAAGAGACCAAAAAACTAGCCAAGACTTTGTCAGAGGAAAAGCTCGAAAAGCTCATTGCTATTACCAAGCATAATATGACCAAATGTGCGACCTCGGTAACACTGCAAAAGACAATCTCAAAATACTTCGAACACCTAAATACGTACCTCGATTCAGCGATTACTCAAGCTAACGAGATAGCTAATTTATCCGAGAACATTACCCGTGATTTTGAGAAGGGTCATGGGATCGCTAATTTCAAAATGCGACGCTTGCGTTTAGAACGATATAAACAGGACGTAGCAAGACTAGAAGCCAAGCATGCCAATTTGAAGAAAACCAGAACTCTGTTTTTCAAAGAACAGATGTCTATCACAAATAAATTCTATGAGTCTGTGTGCTCAGCATCGAGAAAAATTTTCTCTAGAGCGCTTAGAGATGCGAATAATTGGAATAATAACCTTATGGTGCCAATGGAAACTCACGTTCGCGAGCACCATACTCAGTTGAGGAGAAGACTGGAGAGTGTTAAACGCATTCACAGGGCTTCTGATACTGTCGAGGCACGACTAGAAGAACTTAATATCCAACAGGGGACCTTGGTCAAGCAAAGCGACAAGCTGAAGTTCTTACAAAAAACTCTAGAAGATATTTTAGCTGAGGGTGAAAAAGTAGCCCAAAAGACTCAAGAAGCAGCGAAAAAGAAGGTTGAGAAAGAGTCTGCTGAAGTTCTATACTGGGATCGCAAGACTAATTTTTAATTTATACTGGCATTTCAACCATCGACTCGTCTTAAGCTTTGGGTATAGACAAACCCATAATTTGAGAGCCTTTTGTGCAGCATGACCACATTTTATAAACGCCTGACTCTGTTTTTCCTTATCGCGCTAACAACAACTGGTTGTACATCGCGCTATGGCGCAGTCACGTTGAATTCCATACCATCTGGCGCCGAGGTATTAAACGCTGACACGGAAGAAGTCATAGGCACTACACCGTTGACGGTGATTATGAAAGATACCAGCTCAACCAGACAATACATTGCTTTGAAGTTAAAAAAGCAAGGGTATCAAACAGACATTTCCCACTTTTGGCTAAGCATGCGACACAAGTCTGAGTCTGCGGCTAGGAACAACCCTAAAACGGTCGACGTAGAGCTCACTGAGCAATAAGCGATAGTCCAGTCCTCGTCAAGCAAGTGTATTACGCTCCGTCTTTCTCGTTATCAGCTGAATAAGGCTGACCAGTTAAAGTGGTGTACTTTTGCTGCAGCTGGTCTTGCGTTTCGGCAACATTCGGATCGACCAATATACAATCGACAGGGCAAACCACCACACACTGCTCTTTTTTGAAGTGCCCAACACATTCGGTGCACTTGCTCGACTCAATTTCATAAATCAGCTCACCTTGATAAATCGCATCATTAGGGCACTCCGGCTCACAAACATCGCAATTTATACATTCATCGGTAATAAACAATGCCATCGAAATTCAGCCAACTCAAATCAGACTCAAGTATCCTGGGTGGTGTATTTTGACTTTAACGCAGCGATGATATGCTCTGGCACAAAACTACTGACGTCACCACCATAGTAAGATATCTCCCTCACTAACGATGAAGATATAAAGTAGTTTGACTCCTGTGGAGTAAGAAAGATTGTCTCAACGTTACTATCCAAACGCCGATTTGCTGAGGCAAGCTGGAACTCGTACTCAAAATCTGAGACCGCTCGCAGTCCACGAATAACAAACTTTGCGTTCTTGCGCGCCACAAAATTAACGAGTAAATCATCAAAACTCTCTACATGTACATGTGGAATATTTTGAACCGCCTCGTCAACGAGTGCCAAACGTTCCTGGGTGGTGAAAAGTGGATTCTTACGTGGATTATCCGATACGGCTATAATCACTTCGTCGAAAATTTGCTCAGCACGAGATACAAGATCTAAATGACCATTAGTAATAGGATCAAACGTACCAGGGTAGATGGCGATTTTTTTCATGCGCCGAGTATACTCTTAGAACCGTAAAAACGCACTCAATAGTCGATTAATCGCTACTTTCTAACCGGTAAAGTAAAGACAAACTTTGGCCCGCTCTTTTACGCCTGTGTTCATGCCAGCCTTTGGGCACCTCTACCTCTTTGCTAACTGAACTCTGCTCAATGTAAACCTTAGCACCCTCGGCTAACCAACCAGGTTGAGATAGAAGCTTAATAGCTGCAACCAAGTAGTCAGATTTGAACGGAGGGTCAAGGAAAACCAAATCATACGGTTCACTTACTGGCGTTAGCAGGGCAGCTTCAAAGCTTTGTTGTGTTACCTCGGCAATATCCGCTCCAGCTTTAAGATGTTTCAAAGTTTGTTTCAGCAACATTGCAGAGTTGAGATTTAACTCCACAAACTTCACGAACTTTGCGCCCCGAGACAAACACTCCAAACCAAGCACACCACTACCAGCGAACAAATCAAGACACCTAGCATCCTGAACATCGAACATCAACCAGTTAAATAAAGTCTCTCTCGTTCTATCGGTGGTCGGCCTTAATCCCTCAACATCTAACACTTCAACTTTCCGGCCCTTCCATTGCCCGGAAATAATCCTAATAGTGTTTGCTTTAACTCGCTTGTTCATTGTGATTTTTTGGCTAATCTCTACAATATGCTCCAATACAAAACACAGCAACCATACCACAGCAGATAATTATGAGTGACGATAAAAAGACGCCTACTCAAGAACCAACGCTTCAATCCAATAACGAGTCACAAAACGATATCGATTCGGTTGCGAAAAAAGAGAAAAAAAGATCTGGACTGGCTGGATTTTTCTCTCGCAAAAAAGTCGCAGAAGTTAATTCAAATCAGGACACTCTTGGTGCACCTGAGGCAGAGCCAGCCACGGTCGAACAAGGACTAGATCGAACTCGTAGTGGATTAATGGATAAAATTGGCGGCGTGTTCAAGGGATCCTTTGATCTCGACGATGACTTATTCGATAGCCTCGAAGAAGCTCTTATCACCAGCGATATTAGTGTAGAGGCAAGCTTAGGATTGGTAGATTCCCTCAAACATCGAGTTAAGTCTGAAAGAATCCAGGATGCTCATGGAGTGGTCAGTGCCTTAAGAGAAGAAATTACTACTATGTTAGAACCAGCTGAACAAGATTGGGCCGTTTTTAATCAACGTCCATACGTACTGATGATGGTCGGTGTCAACGGGGTGGGCAAAACCACGACAATAGCGAAAATTGCCAAACAGTTTCAAGATCAAGGTCGCTCAGTCATGCTAGCGGCAGCAGACACATTTCGTGCAGCAGCGGTAGAACAACTGCAAGAATGGGGAAAGCGTATGGATATTCCGGTGGTAGCACAAAAGCATGGTGCCGACGCAGCGGCAGTAGCGCACGACGCTCTTAATTCAGCTATTGTCAAAGGCTCTCATGTTTTAATGATAGACACTGCTGGTCGTCTTCACACTCAGTCAGACTTGATGGAGCAGCTGCAAAAAATTAATCGAGTGTTAGGTAATTTAGATCCATCCATGCCGCATGAGGTAATGCAAATTTTAGACGCAAGCACTGGTCAAAATGCGCTAACACAATTGCAACACTTTCAAAAAGCAGTTGGGGTAAACAGCGTGTGCTTAACGAAACTAGATGGTTCGGCTAAAGGTGGTGTTGCTGTATCCGTTACCGAGAAATTCAAACTACCAATTCGTTACATTGGCGTTGGTGAGGGATATTACGATTTAAAACCGTTCCTAGCAAAAGAGTTTGCAAATGCCCTAATCCCTGATTTAATCGAGTAACACAGGGAATTTAAAAATGATTAAACTCAGCCAAATAAATAAAAGATACCCCAACGGGCACGAGGCACTCAAAGACGTTAGCTTCGAAATAGCCGCTGGCGAAATGGTTTTTTTGGCCGGACGTTCTGGAGCAGGCAAAAGTACTCTTTTTAAACTAATTACTCGTATTGAGAAACAAACTTCTGGCTCACTTTTGGTTGACCAACAAAACGTCAGCAGAATGCGTAGCGGCAAGATACCCGCATTACGACGTGATATCGGTGTGATCTTCCAGGACCACAAGCTACTCATGGATAGAACTGTTTTCGATAATGTTGCACTACCTCTTATCGTCATCGGGATGCCGCATGACGAAATTCGAAAGCGCGTCCGGGCAGCGTTAAGCAAAGTAGGCCTCGACGGCAAAGAAACTCAGAAACCGATTACTCTCTCCGGGGGTGAGCAACAACGAGTTGGGATCGCTAGAGCGGTCATCAACCGCCCGAATATACTGCTAGCCGATGAGCCTACCGGAAATCTAGATGAGGCTTTATCGGATGAAATTATTGATATATTCGCAGACTTTAATAGAGTTGGCGTGACGGTTTTAATCGCTACTCATGACCTAAGGCAAGTTGAGCGACTAAGTAAACGCACGCTACATTTAGAGCATGGTGAGCTCATCGGAGACTATCACCACGCTCCAAAAGCAAAATCAGCCAGTAGTATCGTCACCGGCTCTGGGGTGTTTGATGGGTAGTTACTTCATTCGTCATGTACAAGTCATGATCTCCACACTGGGAGATATGGTCCGTAGTCCTGCTAACACAATCAATACAGTTTTAATTATTGCCATTACGCTGTTGTTACCACTTTTTTTATATGTGGTTGTCAAGAGCTCTGAAGGGCTTAGTGATAGCTGGCAAGGTAGACCGCAAATTTCGGTTTTTCTACAGAACGAGGTTTCAAGCAACGAAGCGGAGCTGATTTTTCAAGAAATACAATTACATCCATCCATCGAATTGGCCGAGTTCGTTACCCCAAAGCAAGCTTTAGAGGAGTTTAGATTGCTTTCAGAGAACTCGAGTCTTGATGAGGAGTTAGCGTTTTTGGGTGAGAATCCTCTCCCTCCATCGATTGTATTGATGCCAAATAGTGGTGCCGCTAATTCTGCTGATTTAAGCGAGCTTAAACAGCAATTACACAAAATTGCCGGCATAGATACCATTCGATTAGATCTCGACTGGACAGATCGTTTTACTGCGATCGTGAGTGTAGTAAGACGTATCGGACTTTTATTGAGCGCCCTGCTAGCGATAGGGCTTATTTTGATAGTCGGTAATACGATCAAGCTACTCATTTACAATCGTCGCGATGAAATTGAGATCGCAAAGCTGGTGGGAGCCACTAATACCTTTGTGAAGCGCCCGTTTCTTTACTTTGGCGCTCTGTTTGGATTATTTGGCTCTGTTTTGGCTCTTGGTTTCCTGTTCATAAGTGCTTCCTTGATCGATCAGCCGCTAACAAAATTAGCCTCCATGTATCAAAGGCAGTCCTTGATGCATAGCCTCACTGTTTATGAAGCTCTGATCGTATTAGCTATTGGGCCCTTACTAGGCTGGATGGCAGCACGCTGGTCAGTTGCACAACATCTATGGCGCATTCGTCCACGATAAGTCTGATTAACGCATCAGATTACATATCGGTAACCTTTGAAACTATTCCCTGTCTAGAGCTATCTAAATCTATGTAATTAACGAAGATCAATGGCTCAGCTCACCTCATAAAGCCCGATAATTTGTTCAGAAAATAAATTTATTAGCACTCTTCACTCTTGAGTGCTAAAATTCGAAGTAAGCGGATATCCAGCAGGGATATCAAAACCACTAAGAATGTGAGGCTTGCTTAATTGTGAGGAGCTAATCATTCAGTAGGAGATAGTAAATGAGTAATTCAGCAACCGCACTAGCAGTACCGCAAGACGCGACTTTGTCAGGCTTTTTAAAGGTGGCAAACAGTGCTCCAGTGCTATCAGCAGACCAAGAAGCCAAATTGGCTCGTCAATATCGAGATCATGAAGACGTCGACGCAGCTAGAGAGCTAGTATTAAGTCAATTAAGACACGTAATTCACGTCGCTAAAGGATTTACAGGGTACGGCCTCCCAGTTGCCGACCTGATCCAAGAAGGTAACATCGGCCTTATGAAAGCCGTTAAAAATTTTGATCCAGATCGAGGTATTCGCCTTGTTTCTTATGCTGTTCATTGGATCAAAGCAGAAATCTACGAATACGTGTTAAAAAATTGGAAAATTGTTAAAGTCGCTACGACAAAGTCACAACGAAAGCTATTCTTCAATTTACGCAAAGCCCGCAAAACATTGAGCTCAATGTCTGAACAAGAGACTCAGGAGTTAGCCAACAATTTAGATGTCCCGGTAAAAACTGTGCGTGAAATGGAAGTACGAATGACATCAAGTGATATAGCATTCGACGGCAAAGACTCCGATGACGACGAGTTCTCGGCTAGTCCATCGGCTTACATACCAGACATGCGCTATAACCCTGAGGAAGTGGTTAGTAAAACGCAAACCAGCGATAACAATCGGGACGCTCTATATGCCGCGATTGAAGGTCTAGATGAGCGCAGCAAAGATATATTGCAACGTCGCTGGCTAGACGAAGACAACAAAGCAACCTTACATGAATTAGCGGCCGAGTATGGCGTTTCTGCAGAGCGAATTCGCCAAATAGAAAAGCGCGCAATGGAAAAGATGAAAGGCAAACTCGCAGCTTAAATACCTCATAACGCTAATTAAATTATATTTAGAAAAAGGCTCTTTCGACTTGAAAGAGCCTTTTTAGTGTCTCTCGTAGTGTTATCGATCTTCGCTTTCTGTGTTAGCTTAACGTCTGGTGAATGAGTAAGTTCCGGCAAACCTTGTTTAATGGTATTTAGAGATTTATATGGCAAGATATGATTTAGTAGTAATTGGTGGTGGCTCCGGCGGCGTCAGAGCGGCCCGAATAGCAGCAAGTCATGGTGCAAAGGTTGCTATTTGCGAAGAATACCGATATGGAGGTACCTGCGTAATCAGGGGCTGTGTACCTAAAAAAATGATGGTCTATGCTTCGCACTTTGCTGAAGAATTTCATGACAGCGCAAGTTATGGTTGGTCAACCACAATCAATGGCTTTGACTGGTCAACGTTAATTGCTAACAAAGACAAGGAAATAGACCGATTAAACGGCATATATATAAATCTACTTAAAAATGCAGGAGTGGAGATTTTTCATGGGACTGGTTCGCTTGTCGACAACAAGACCGTCAAGATTGGGGACGATGAAATCACTACAGATAAAATTCTAATCGCGACTGGTGGCAACCCTTATATGCCTCCAATAGACGGAATTGAACATGCAATCACATCTAATGAAGTATTTCATTTGGAATCACAGCCGCAATCAGCTTTGGTTGTGGGTGGAGGCTACATAGCGGTAGAATTTGCAGGCATCTTCAATGGTATTGGCACTGAAACCACCTTGATTTATCGGGGCGACCAAATACTCAGAGGCTTTGACCAAGACATTCGTGATCATTTAGCTCAAGAGATAGTCAAAAAGGGAATTAGCCTCGAATTAAACAACAATGTAGCATCGATCACTCTGTTAGAAAACGACAAACGGCGTGTCACTTTCACCAATGGAGATGTCAAAGACGTAGACTGTGTGCTCTTTGCTACTGGCAGAACTCCATCCACCGACTCTTTGACTTTAGCTAATGCAGGTGTTGTGCTAGGTCGCAAAGGTGAAATTATCGTAGACGCTTACTCACGCACAAATATAGAGAATATATTTGCCGTCGGCGACGTCACAGATCGCATCGCATTGACTCCTGTTGCCACTATGGAAGGGCATGCTTTCGCAGACACTTTTTTTGGGGGTATGGAGAGATTAGCCGATCATGATAACGTCCCCTCCGCTGTCTTTTCTCAACCACCGGTCGGCTCAGTCGGCTTGAGCACTGAGCAAGCAAAAAAAGCCTTCAAGAATATCGACACCTACACTTCTGAATTCAAAATCCTAAAGCATACATTGACGGAGAATAGTGAGCGAACCATGATGAAATTAATCGTGGATGCCGATTCAGACAAAGTCGTGGGCGCTCATATGGTTGGCCCTGATGCAGCTGAAATAATGCAAGGCATAGCTATTGCTATCAAAGCAGGCGCGACCAAGACTCATTTTAACTCTACCGTTGGTATTCATCCTAGTACAGCAGAAGAATTCTGCACTATGAGAAACAAAGATTAATAAGTAATGCGTTACAGAGAAGGAGAGATTCCTAAGGAGCAACTTGCTGTTCACGCCAGCGACAATATGCTTATCTTGACCGCCGTTATTGGTGTTTTAGTGGGTATTGCTCTTACCGTTATTGGGAAAAAGGGCAAGCAGATGTGGATGTGGGTCTGGGGTATCGGGCTAGTCATTTTCAGCGCCTACTTAGGCCTTTCGATTGCCCTAGAGATTAAACTATTTGGTCATTTTTAAACTCTGATGGAGCGTAAATGCGGCTTAGTTCATTGAAGAGATAAGCAGAAACCGTGGCAAAGACCGCGGCGTTTACTAGCGAGCTAAGCGAAGAAACTCAGCGATCAGTTTATAATCCTAGTAGCCATCGACTATTTGACTATTACACCAACATCCAATCTGGTTTTGACGTTTGCAGATAACCATTAAAATCGTTCGGATTTTCAATCGTTATTGACTCTAAGATTGGGATCAACAAAAACAACAACAAAACTACCCAAAGTGCAACTCTCCACTTATTGGTGAAGATCTTATCTATGTACATCGCTCTTCTCAAACAGTGCCTGCACCGCATTGGCTTATAAGGCAAAATTACGCTTATAATCGGCTCCATCTGACGAGGGCGGGAATCCATTAACTTATTACGTACACCGCAGTTTTTACACTTTATAGCCTTCAATTGATTGTTCACAGGGAAATACAGCATCGCTCGGTAACTCTAAGCGATATTGGATGAAAAGGTTAGGGACTCCTCAATGGCCCCAGTGAGGCCCTGCAAAACTGTGAACACATCTGAGAAAAACAAAACTAAGCGTTCGTGCAAAAACCCCGTTGGTCAGTCTAACAACTTGTTCATGAGTTTTCAAAAATTAACCCGCCATAGGGCGGGTTAATTTTATTTGAACTCATTACTGTGTAATGCCATGAGCCAGCATCATAAACACATACTCCTCAGCATAATCTCGCAATCTGCCATATCTTCCAGAATTAGCAAAGTGGCCAGCGCCCATATTAATACGCATTACCAATAGGTTATCGTCGGTTTTTTCCGCACGCATTTTTGCCGTCCATTTAGCAGGCTCCCAATAGGTCACGCGAGGATCATTCAAGCCGCCCGATACATACATTGGTGGATAATCTCTCTTCTCAATATTGTCATAGGGAGAATAACTCTTGATTAGGTCATAGTCTTCGCTATTCTCAATTGGGTTACCCCATTCCTTCCACTCAGGAGGAGTTAACGGCAGCGAGGCATCAAGCATGGTGTTAAGCACATCAACAAAAGGAACACCTAAGTTGACCGACCTCCATAGCTCTGGCGACTGTATAACAACGGCCCCCATTAACTCTCCACCTGCACTTCGGCCCGATACCGAAATATTTCCGGCTGCTACGTATTTACGATCAACGAGCCCCTTGGCAACATCAACAAAATCGTTAAATGTATTAGTTCTCTTTTTCAATTTACCATCAAGATACCATTGGTAGCTCATCATTGAACCACCGCGAACATGAGCGATAGCAAACGAAAATCCACGATCGAGGATACTCAGCCTCATGGTAGAAAAGCTCGGCGTAATTGTCGCCGAATAAGCACCATAGCCGTACAGCCACATAGGTTGAGATGCGTCTTTATTAAACCCCTTTTTATATACAATCGTGACTGGTATTTCGACTCCGTCACGAGCTTCAATCATTATACGCTCGCTTTCATACTGAGTCTTATCATAGCCTGATGGCACCTTCTTTACCTTACGAGTAACGAGAGATGCGTCCTTTAATTGATAATCGTACACCGTATCTGGAGTCACCATCGATTCGTAATTTAGGCGAATATGATTAGTATTGAATTCTGGATTTACCCCCAAGGAAGCGGTGAATACTTCCTCTGGAAAACTAATCGATGTTCTGGTCATTTTTGCTTGCTCGTCAGGGTATCCAAGCAACTCTATTTTTTCTAATCCATTGACTCTGGATTTAAGAATAAGGTTGCCATCAAAAGCCTGCAGACCCAGTAAGTAATTTTGATCATTTCCAGCTTGTAAGGTTTCCCAATTCTCAACAGTCGGTTCGCTATCAACAACTCGAGCGAGCCTGAAATTTGGATGTGAGTCATTGGCTAAAAGATAGAAATAACCATGCGCATGATCTATAGACTGTTGAAATCCGGCATCTCGAGAAACCATTTGTTGTAGCTCTCCAGACAGATCAGTCTTGATTACGTAACTCTCTTGTACTTCGCCCTGACTCGAACTGATAACAAAATACTCTCGACTGCTAGTCGTATAAAAACCAATGAAATAACCATCGTCTTTTTCAGTGTAAAGACTGCGATCCTGTTTCTGAGAAGTGCCGAGCACATGAACTTTTATGTCAGTGGTATGCCATCTCTCTTTGTCGAGCATCCCATACAAGAGAGACTTTCCATCTTTTGTAAATGCTAAAGATCCTGCGACGTCGCCAAGCTCATCGCTTAAATACTCACCAGTCTCAATATTTTGTATTTTGACTTTGTAGCGCTCATCACCCTCAGTGTCATACGAGTAAGCCAATAGTGTATTGTCGGGACTAACCACCCAATCTCCAAGCACAAAGTATTTGTGACCCTCAGCGAGTTTAGTCTCGTCTAAAAAGATCTTCTCCTCATTGGTATTCAAATTTTTACGACTACGAGTTCGATACTCCTCCCCTTCGCGGTAAAACCATCTGTATTCATAACCATTATCAACGTAAGGCACAGACTCTTCAGTCTCATCAGTTCGACCTTTGAATTCCTCAAAAATAGTATCTACCAATTTAGTGTGAGGTTCCAAAAAGGCTTGGTGATAAGCGTTCTCTTCCTTCAAATAATCAAGAACATCCTCGTCGTCTATTGTTGGATATCCCTGGTCTTTTAGCCAGAAGTAGGGATCAGATAATGTCTGACCATGATAAGTCCGTTTGCTGGATACTCGTTTTGCCACCGGCGCCGAGATGTCCAGCTGTTTAAGTCTGCTGTATTGCTTCATTTTCTCTAAATCTTGGCCTTGGTTATCAGGTATATGCTCACATCCAACCAGCATTGCCAGTGTTAATAATACAATTAAAGATTTCACTATTTGGGCTCCTGACTATAAAAATTCGGAGTACAGGATAGATTGGGTAAATAAAAAAGTAAATTGCTTGTGCTGTTTTCTCATAACTCTGGCTTTGGTTCAGCTTTGGTTCAGTTGTGTCTCAGTAAAATCGGAGGCAATTGTGGTAAATCGCTTTAATTTGGGAGGCAAAAATGCACTTAAAAGAACCTAAGCACATCTCGCAGAAAACAAGAAGGGCGAGTCGAGGCATGAGGACGATCTTGCTGGTTGGTATATCGGCACTTTTGTTTTTATTGGCGCCGGCATCGGTCTACGCTGGTGGTGGCATCACCTTTCACACACCAAATTTTAGTTTTAGTGTTCACGACGATCACTACGGCAAAAAGCACCACAGACGAATTTATCGTGACGGCAGGCGATATCACGATAGATATCGCTCTCACCGAAACCACCGCCATTATTATCAGCGCCACTATTATAGAGATCGATATCGCAACAACCATCGGTATAACCATCGCTACTACTATGGAAATCGTTGGTATAACGATCCTCGTAGTCGAGACTATTGGTATCGTTATAACAATAGAAACAATCCCTATTACAATGGCTATAGAAGACATCAGGTGTGCCCTACCGCGGGTTATTCACCTCACTATGTTAACGGTTTAGACTGCTATCGTCACAAGGGCCATTTTCATTGTACTTAAACTCTAAGATGCATACCTTTCGTATTGGGTAAAAAGGACTAACAATGAATCTCTCGGCTGCACCGAGTGCTTACGATTGAGCCCGCAAAAGAGACGAGAACATCCGTGTCTTTTGCGCGCGCTTGTCATATCAGCGATCTATTTCTATCACAACAGAATTTACGGTTGATAGATCGAGTCAGAGCTTGTCTTAAGCCTTAACACCTTGCAACATGTCGGGATACTTAAGTTCCACATCAAGATCTTCAAGCATTTTCCGATTTGAGATTTTTCTTGACTCATTTAGATAAGACAACATACCAGCTGATAGTGTTGTTTGAGCTTCAGACATTGATATTTGAGGTAGAGCTTCCATTCCAAGTGCACAAGCTGCTGCCTGTAAGTATTCTGAAATCTTGCCCGGTGTGCCGTCCGTTACGTTAAATACCTCGTCCGCTACCCCTAGCTCCATGGCCCTAATGCAGACGTCAGCAAGATCATTCGCATGAATGCGATTTGTGAATCCACATTCAGCGGGATTTACTACCGGTGTACGATTCATCAAACGCTCTCGCGGAAGTCTAGAAAATGAATAAATACCGGGCACTCTCAATACCACAACGGGAACGTTATTCTCTGTACCCCATTCTCGCCATACGGTTTCAGAATCAAAACGCCTTTTGGCCCGGTCAGTTTGCGGATTTACGGTTGAGTTTTCATCTACCCATTCACCAGAGCAGTCTCCATAAACTCCGGTTGTACTTATCAACACAACCTTTTTGGGTTTGATATTAGTCTCTTGCCACTTTTGTATGAGTGCGCGACTGCGCAAATCTTGATGCCCTTGCTTTTGTGGTGGCACTGTATAGTACAACTCAGACTTATCGCACAACGAAAGATCTCGAACAGAAGTATCAAGATCGACAGTCAAGGCGATCACCTTCAGACGAGCGCACAGCTCTGCGCTCTCTGCCGTTTGAACATAGGCATAAATATCATCTGTAGACTCACCTGCTTTAATTAAGGACTTCGCGATACGACGTCCCACGTCTCCACAACCAAAAATAACCGACGTCATACTAATCTCTTCGTAACTTCTCTGAAACCGCTACCGGCGTTGGATAACGCAGAACAACAGAATAACTTGAGCCAATAAAGGTTACTAATGTAGCGACTTGCACAAAGTACACCGTAGCTGAATCAATAATAGAACTCTGTAACGCAACAAATACGATCAACAAGGAAAACTCACTCATTTGCCCCAGACGAAAACCCGTTTCCCAACCCAGTCGATTGGTTTCTGACACTTTTCTTAGAGCAAATCTAAAAATCGCTGGTTTAACTAAAAGCATCACCACCCCGAGAATCACAGCGGGAACCCATATTGCCCCCAATTCGTTGATATTCAATCCCGCACCCAAAGCAAAGAAAAAGAGTACTAAGAAAAAATCTCTCAGAGGCTTAAGGCTCTCAGTGATAAACATAGCGATTGGACTGGTAGCTACGGTAATACCCGCGATGAATGCACCTGTCTCATGCGAGAACCCTACAGCATAAGCTAATTCTGATATACCTAAACACCAGGCTAAAGTAAGCAGAAATACATACTCTTGTATGCGATCGTACTTATGAAAGAACTTGAGTAATACGTATTCTTTGAGTGCCCATGCCACTCCAATCAACGCAGGAAATAGAACCACGAGCTTGGCAAACTCCGTCAATGCGTTTTGTTGACTGGAAGCAGCTTTTAAACCCAGTAGCACGACAATAGCGATTAAATCCTGAAACAAAAGAACACTGATAATCACCTCACCAGTGTGTCTATGATGAAGTACGGTGGTGGGCAACAGCTTCAGGCCAATTATCGTACTAGAAAACATACAAGCGACACCAACCACGATCGAGTTGATCATCGAAAACCCCGCCAGACTGGCGATCGCCCAGCCAATTAACGCAAAGCTGCCAGAACTCAAAAGCGTCACAAATGTGGTTTGTTTTAGTAAATCAAAGAGCTTATTGGGGCTTAGATGCAAACCCAGCAAAAACAACAAAAATATAATACCGATATTCGAAATATCTTGGATCAATCCAGTATCGGTAACCCAACCTAGCGCACTCGGACCGAGGACTACTCCTAGCAAGATATAGCCAATAATTAGCGATTGTCTTGCCATCAGTGCCGCGGTAGCAAACACAGCCGCTCCAACAAATATTAAAAACAACGAAAATAGCATGCGATAAAAGAATTCTTAATGTAAGCCTTAGCCTATAAACACCTCAATGTAGAACATTACTCATGGTGGGTTCGCTACCTAGCAACTCCTTTGTCGCTCAAATAACCACTAGGTTCCTTATTAGGCCCCAGATAACGGCTGGTAAGTTTACCAATTCAAGATAACCTTTCCAGACTGACCAGAACCCATCTGCTCGAACCCAATCTGAAATTCATCTATTGAAAACTGATGGGTCAACATTGGGGTCAAGTCCAGCCCTGATTGTATCAGACTGGCCATTTTGTACCATGTTTCAAACATCTCACGACCATAAATCCCTTTTAACTCAAGACCTTTAAAAATAACTTGGTTCCAGTCAATGCCCATATCTTTTGGTGGAATGCCAAGCATCGCAATCTTGCCACCATGATTCATATTTTCAAGCATGGTAGTAAAAGCCGATGGAACACCCGACATTTCCATACCGACATCAAAACCCTCAGTCATGCCTAACTCAGCCATAACATCAGCAACGCTTTCTGTAGCTACATTTACTGCTCTGGTAGCGTTCATTTTCATCGCGAGATCAAGTCGATAATCATTAACGTCAGTGACCACCACATGGCGCGCACCAACATGCTTGGCCACAGCTGTAGCCATTATACCGATTGGACCAGCACCAGTAATTAACACGTCTTCGCCAACTAGATCGAAAGAAAGCGCTGTATGCACAGCATTACCAAATGGATCGAAGATAGCCGCCAAATCGTCACTAATATTTTCCGGTATCTTAAATGCATTAAATGCTGGTATTACTAGATACTCGGCAAAAGCGCCCTGCCTATTAACGCCAACACCTATGGTATTTCTACAGAGATGGACCCTGCCTGCTCTACAGTTTCGACAGTGACCACAAGTAATGTGCCCCTCTCCGGAAACCCTATCACCTTTTTGGAAACCTTTGACTTCTTGCCCCATGTCGACCACTTCGCCAACATATTCGTGGCCCACGATCATGGGCACCGGGATGGTGTTTTGCGACCACTCATCCCAGTTATAGATATGCATATCCGTTCCACAAATAGCGGTCTTACGGATCTTAATTAGCAAATCGTTGTGCCCAAATTCTGGCATAGGCGCATCCACCATCCAGATTCCCGGTTTTGCATGCAGTTTTGAAAGCGCTTTCATGATTTTACAAATCTAGATTATCTTTAACTCGCGACCAACTGAAATAAAGGCATCGATTGCGTGGTCTATTTGTTCGATTGAATGCGCCGCTGACATCTGTGTCCGAATGCGTGCCGCTCCTTTCGGTACTACTGGAAAGGAAAAGCCCACAACATAGACATTATGCTGCAACATCTTTTCAGCCACTTTAGAGGCTAACAATGCATCTCCAAGCATTACGGGAATGATCGCGTGGTCGGCACCAGCCAGAGTAAAACCAGCCGCTGTCATTTTGTTTCTGAAATAGCGGCTATTGCGCTC
>JAKVBA010000030.1:0-12864 GCA_022447525.1 Gammaproteobacteria bacterium | reverse complement strand
CAGGGCCAAACTGAGTTAGTAGAAAGGCGGTAATCAGCCCTAGCACAACGCCAATAGAACCAAGAAGTAAATGCGACGACCACATACTCTTGCCAATAGAGGCGCTATTGCGCTCAAGCTTTTCCCGCAGCTCTCTGCCGTCGGCCAACATATCTAAAACTCGAATCGATGCTGCAACGATGGCGGGGGCTAGTGAGTTTGAAAATAAGTATGGACGAGAGCGCTGTCTTAGCCACTCAATTACCTCTCTCTTGCCGGATGTAAAACCACCTGATGCCCCACCCATTGCTTTACCCAAGGTACCAGTGATGATATCTACACGCCCCATGACATCACAATATTCATGGGTGCCTCTGCCATTCTCGCCAATAAAGCCGACCGCGTGAGAATCATCTACCATAACCATCGCACCATACTCGTCGGCGAGATCACAGATAGCGCTTAAATTGGCGATGACACCATCCATTGAAAAGACACCATCAGTAGCGATCAAAATAAATCGAGCTTGGTCTGCTTTAGCCTGCTTTAGCTGCTGTTCAAGTTCGGCCATATCGTTATTCGCATAACGGTACCTCTTGGCTTTACACAACCGCACTCCATCGATGATGCTGGCATGGTTTAAAGCATCGGAAATAATGGCATCTTCTGGGCCAAGGATCGTCTCGAACAGGCCGGCATTCGCATCAAAACACGAAGAGTATAAGATGGTATCTTCCATTCCCAAAAACTCACTCAATTTGGTTTCTAAGGTTTTGTGAATGTCTTGAGTGCCACAAATAAATCGTACCGAGGCTACTCCAAAACCGTGGGATTGAAGACCTTTTTCAGCAGCACTAATCAGCTCAGGATGATTAGCTAACCCAAGGTAATTATTGGCGCAGAAATTGAGCACATCTTGCCCTCCGGACACCGACACCTCCGCCTGCTGAGACGAAGTTATGACTCGCTCACCCTTGTATAGCCCAGCTGCTTTGACTGACTCGAGCTCGTGATTTAAATGCGTAATTAATTCGCTCATGGTCGCAATACTTCATTCGTTGTAACTGTTACTAGAAAACCATAGTACATCGATTCTAATGAAGCTCGAAAAGCTTATTAAAAATCAGTACAAAATTTGGCCAACACGCATTTACACAAGCACATGTTTGCTCAAACACCAGTTTGAAAAATTTTGTTCTGGTCAACGCCGGTAATCGAGCTCAAAATCAACTACTTCTATTGTGCCTTCTCTACGCGAGTCAACTCCACCACTCAGTGAGCCATCGTGATTACGCTTCAATACGCTTAAACCAGAGTTTTCGCCTGCGCTTTCTTTAACGTTAAAGCCATAACTCTTAAGACCTTGAATAAGCTCCTTACTCGCTCTGTCTTTTTCAATACGAACTTTGTCACCACGCGCAACCAAATTTGGCAACTCAACTGCTTCTTGTGGACTCAACCCCCACTCAAATACACCTACTATCGTCTTAGCTGTGTAGGCAATAATTGAGTTTCCACCCGGCGAACCCGTCGCCATCAAAAATTCGCCATCCTCATCTAAAATTATAGTGGGTGACATTGATGATCTGGGACGTTTCCCTGGTTCGATACGATTAGCAACCTGATTACCTTTTGGGTCCGTAGGTTTTGAGGCAAAGTCAGTTAATTGGTTATTTAAAAACATGCCTCCCGACATCCGTGCTGAACCAAAAATACTCTCAACTGAGGAAGTCATAGAAACCACATCTCCATCTGAGTCCATAACCACAAAGTGCGTAGTACCTGCCATGTCTACAGTGTTGTCCGATCCATACATAGGTTCTCGTTGCGATTCAAATGCCCATGGATCTCCGGCAGCTAAAGCTTGGGACGCCTTTGCTTTCCCACCGTCGTTCATTCTTTTTTGCCAGTAACGCCGAGAAAGCATACCCTCTGTTGGAACCTTAACAAACTCGGCATCTCCCACAAATCGATCTCTATCTGCATAAGCCAAGCGTTGGGCCTCAGCAAACTCAATCCAATTACTCACTGAGGCAGCCCCGTTATTGTCGAAGGGTTTTTTACTGTCTATCAGGCCCATTATTTCACCAACGGCTAACCACGACGATGGTGGTGGCGGCCCACAGACTTTCTTACTCCCATAGCCAGAACATAGCGCCGTCTTTTTGCTGGCCTTAAAACTAACCATATCGTCTAAAGTCAACGCACCTGAACGTGGTGGCATACGAACTTTAGCCACAATCTCTTTAGCCAGGTCACCTTCGTAAAAACTACGGGGATCTTCCGCAATCGTTTTCAGAGTTTGTGCGTATGCGGGATTTTTAAGTAAATATCCCACAGGATAAGGCTTGCCATCGGTATCGTAGAAATATTCATAGGCGTCAGGTGGTCCTTCATTGATCTCCTTGGGTAAAAACCTTGCAAATCGACTGGTGAAATAGTGCAATCGTGCTGATACTTCAAATCCACCTTCAGCCAGTTCAGACGCCCTTTTGAATTGAGAGCCCCATGGCAACTTACCATGATCAGCATGCGCTAATTGCAGCATCGATACTATTCCAGGGACGCCAGTAGATAAACCGCTGTGCTTGCGATCAAAATAATTCATCACTTCACCATCAGTGTCGAGAAACTGAGTAGGACTAATGGTCTCGGGCGCTTTTTCTCGCCCATCATAAACACTAAGAGTATTATCTTGGTTTTCAAAGTGAATCATAAAACCGCCCCCAGCCATCCCAGAGCTTTGTGGTTCCACCAAACTAAGCACTGATTGAATTGCAATCGCTGCATCGACCGCAGATCCACCATTCCTCAGCACATCGGCTCCAGCCTTTGTGGCATGAGGATTCGCAGTAACTACCATCCCCTGTTTTATAACTTGGGACAATGTCGTTACTTTAGCCGACTCGGTTTCTGGACTACTTGGGGCAGTCGCTATAGAGTTTGCGCAAGCGCATAAAAATAAGCTAAGTAGCAAGGTTAAGCTTTTATACATGAAAGATAGTTGATTTGGGATTCAAAAAATTAACGGTCCAAAAATAACATGAATTAGTAGACAAAATCTAAATTCACAATGATTTGCTCACGCTGTGTCGTTACACTAAAGCAATGAGTAAAGATAGAGAAAAGTCGATCCCCAGGTCTCGCTTTAGCCGATTTGGTCGAGTCGCAAGAATGGCCGGTGGTGTCGCTGCGGGAATGATCGGAGAAGGTGCTAAGCAATTAGCAAAGGGTAATAGACCAAAGGTCTCCGATTTGGTTCTAACTCCCAACAATGCTAAACGAGTAGCCAAACAACTTGCAGCCATGCGTGGAGCTGCAATGAAAGTAGGACAATTACTTTCAATGGAAAGCGCTGAATTTCTTCCTCCTGAGCTCGCTGACATTCTTGCTCAGTTACGGGACAAAGCCTTTACTATGCCGCGCTCACAACTTGAACAAGCTCTGGTTAATGCCTATGGCGACAAGTGGTTGGAAAAGTTCAAACATTTCGACTACATCCCGCTCGCGGCGGCGTCAATAGGTCAAGTTCATCGAGCCACAACAATTGACAACAAAAACATTGTTTTAAAGATTCAATACCCAGGGATAGCCGAAAGTATTGATAGTGACGTCGATAATATCGCCACTCTACTTAGAGTATCGAGACTTCTGCCTGCGCAAGTAGAAATAACAGACCTTTTAAATGACGCAAAGGAGCAACTACACGAAGAAGCTGACTATGAACTCGAATTGCAACATCTGGCGTCCTTCTCAAAACTCCTTGAGAACGACTCCAGGTTCATTGTACCTGCTGCCTACCCTGAACTGAGTTGTAAGACTATATTGGCAATGGACTATGTTGAAGGGGCAAGTGTTGAAAAAATAGATGGCATCAGACCGTCTGAAGTTGATCAAATTATGTCAAACCTATTTGATCTTATGTTGCACGAACTTTTTGATTTGAGAGCTATGCAAACCGATCCCAATTTTGCAAATTATCTATATCAAACTGATACAGGAAAAATTGTTCTTCTTGATTTTGGTGCGACTAGATCATTCACTAAAAAGTTCTCGACCGATTACAAACGACTTATCAGAGGCGTACTTGAAGAAGATGAGGAAAAACTTCTCGATGCCGCGGACCGAATCGGCTACGTAGCAAAAAAAGCCAGCAGCGACTATCAAAAATTTTTGATCAATATATTCAATATTGCCCTAGAGTCTTTTAAGGAAAATAGCGTTTACGATTTTGAGGACGCCAAGCTATCTGAACGTTTAGCGGCACTTACCGAGGAAGCATATGAATTCAAAGAATTCTGGCAGACTCCACCCACCAATGTGATTTACCTACATCGCAAATTAGGCGGTATGTTTTTATTAGCGACCAGGCTAGGTGCTCAGGTTAATGTCCATCAGATGGTGAAAAAACATATAAAAACGTTAAATTGATGATCCCCCAATCGACAACTTCTATATTTTTCACATTCAAACATGCTGTAAACACTGCACAAAAAAGCCCTCACTACGAGGGCTTTTCTACTCGGTGTTTAACGAGTTGTTAGTTTTAGCGGGCTACAACTTAGTAACTTAACTCACCACTTACAACTCTTGCGACTCCTGCGATTACTGGAGCACAAGCGTTATTTTCTGGATTATTAAAAGCAATTTCTGTGGCTGTTTCATTGGCATTCAAGACCATAACTGGTTGGCCCTTTTCAATACCCGCGAAGCCTTCAACTGTTGTAGCTTGCGCGAACTTTTCCCCTGTATTAGCGACTCGCAACATGCCTAGAGTTTCGCCTTGTGGTACTCCAAATTCGTTGATCACGGAAACCTCATTACCTTGATAAACCACCAGCGTCTGACCGGGATCGAGTAAACCACTCCCGTAGTTCAGTGTGACCAAGCCGTCTTCACTTATTTTCATCACTCGGATCGGAAAAAGTTTAGTCGCCACCTGCCGAACTAAGACACTCACCGCATTGGCGATCGCGCCTTTGACCAAGTCCTCGTCGCTGGCATTGGCAAGGGAGCTTTCATGTTTGTGAGCTTGAACTTTAACCACGTTGGTAAAGTCTTCAGTTTCATCGGCCACTCCATACATTGTGTAGCGAATCTGAGCTTCTCCCAATTTATCATGAACGCTTCCTTCGCAAGTGCCACGAACACCTGCTTTTAAAATCTCTGCTTTTAAAATGTAATCCAAGCCAGCTTGAAGCAATTCCGTGCTTTTGTACTCTTTTGCATAAAAGCCAGCTAGATTCAAACCTTGTCGCGCTAATCTAGCTTCAACTACGGGATGTTCCATCAAACGAAATTTTCTTGTATTTACAAGGCCCAAGCTTACTTCATCGACGAAGAGTTGGTGGATCTCTTCAGATACGTTGGGTTTTTTGTCAATGTCACCAATTCCAACTGTCCCCACGAGCTGGGCTCTGGCGGGAGCGCTAATAGTAAAAACAATGATAGATGCGGCAACCATCATCATAAGTTGCAAGGCAAATATTCTGTTATTTTTAGCGACGTTCTTCGAGTTTTTCATGATCCAACCTCTGCAAGCGGTATTTGTCTCCCAAGACGCTCGATAGCGGCGGCGGACAAATAAATTCAACCTTGTTTATCATATTAGCAGTTTTACACCCTGTTTTCATCGGCGGAAAGGGTTGAAGTTTAGATTTATAACGATTTTACAATTGGCAATCTTTAAGGTTTTAACGGCAACCTGAGAATAGCCCCACGCCTCAAAATATCTATTAACGCCCCAAAGGCAAGATAAGAAATCAAAAAATTGTTTTTAAGGGTGGTGTAGTGGTGTCTTTACCTTCAGCGTCTATTGTCATAATCGCTGGTGCAGCAAAAATCTTGCGTGTGCTAACAGGTAAACACACTCTGTCTTCGATACCACTGTTCGTAAATAGATAATCGCCACTATCAAGCGCCTCCAAAAGTTTCAGCGCTCTAAAAATCAGAGAATAGAGACGGCAGTGCGTCTATTGGAAGCATTCACTAAGATTCCTGCTAACGAAATTGCTAAATTTTTTATGGTGATTCTAGTCAATATCAGTCGAAACTAATTATTTGGCTTATCTGATAGTCTCTATAATGCGGGTTGTCTATCTTTTCGGCTGTGACTCCAAATCGCCTTCAATAATTTCTTTCAGAGCGTAAAAAGAAGGCATCTTTCTCAATTCACCGCTACGGTGATCTACCAGACCGTATCCTGGGTTTATAAGCTGCCACCAATAAACGCCTTCAACCCAGCCAGTTTGCCAGGCTATTTGATAGTAGAGTTTTAAATACTCAGCCTGAGTTTGCTCATCGCAGGTTCTAGTAGGGTTTCCGGAATTGGGTGTGAAAGGCTTGGTGTCCAACAATGGCCAGTTCGTCTCGGAAATCCATAACTTGTCATCACTTCGATTTGAAAGTTTGGTCATTGCCTTAGCCAAGCGTAGCTTATTCTCTAAATCAAAAACACCGTACTGAGTCCCATAAGGAGAATGGCGACGATTAACATAAAGTAGAGCCGCGTTGCCTTGAACTCTAAATGACTTTAAGTTCCAAAGAGTTCTCCAGCTCAACAAAGGCTCGAAATCAATGATTGAAGAGCCCCAAAACTCAAGCTTGCTAAACTCTCCGCGAACCTGCTCAGCCGCCACCTGTAAATCCAATGCCTCCCCGCTATGTGCACAACCCCACTTGGTTCTATTTACCGCATTACCAATCCAATAGGTATTGGTTAAATGATTGGTAGACTCAAAAATAGTTCTGAGCTGATTTTGCCAGCTAGCGATGTCTCTGACGCTATCTCGGCTTTGTAACACATTAATAACCCAATGTTTGTCTTTGAACTTTTCAGCGAAAAACACATAGTCTTTAATAGCATCAACATCCCAACTAGGGATTCTTAATAACAGCCTTTTTACGCCTAGTTCTTCAACCATCTCAACCATTTGATCGGCATACTCTAAATCCATGGAGAGACTTAAACCCACAAATTCAACGGCCGATTTTTGAGAGGCCTTCTTTTTCATTACAATAGTAGCAAGCGCAATTATTGGGAAAGCAATCAAATTGCTAAGCGCTACTTTTAAGTACTCAATTACATTCGCGATACCACCACGAGGCTTATCCTCATCTCGCATTTTATAGGGTTGGCACGAATAAGGATCCCACCAATCAGGCTGATTGCTTGTACATTGAATACCCCTGGGGCTCTTTGGATCTGAATTATCTTTCATGCGAGTTTGATTTCGGATTTGACAGCGCTCTCATCAAAATGAGCGTCTGCATAAGTATAAGCCAAGTCTTTAAATCCTCAGTAATATTCTTCTCAGCCCCAATCATATCTCGTTCAACTCTCACCGGACATTGATCAATGAACGCTTAAACTCCCCGCATGTACAATGAACACGACGTAAGCTGCCCCTATTGTGGAGAAACTTTCACAAGTTTTATCGACATAAGTCAGGGCTCACACAACACAGTAGAAGACTGCTATGTGTGCTGCCGCCCGATTGAGTTTGTAATCGAAATCAATGGAGGCGAGGTAACCAACATCAACACCTATACTGACGATGAAAGCGTTTTTTGAGGTATTGCAAATAAACAATTGGTACTTATTAATCATTGGGTAACGAAAATAGCCAAATGAACCATCGAGCCATTGCTTTTTCCGTTTTTCTAATATGAAAACATCCTGTCTATTTTCCCAATCGCTTGATTCGGGTAGCTACTTTTTTTGAAACACCAAGTCCCAGACTCCGTGGCCTAATCTTAATCCTCTGGCCTCATATTTAGTACCAGGACGGTAATCGGGTTTGGGAGCATAACCATCAGCGGTGTTGAATAGATCTGGATCAGCCTCAAAAACCTCTAAGATATGTTCCGCGTAGTTTTCCCAGTCGGTTGCGACGTGAATTTGACCATTAGGGGCCAGCTTATTAACCAATCCTGCCACAAACTCAGGTTGTATCAATCTTCGTTTGTGGTGTCGCTTCTTATGCCATGGGTCTGGAAAAAAGATTTGCACTCGATGCAAAGAATCATCTGGTATCTGCTTCTCCAGCACTTCGACAGCATCGTCGCCAGACACTCTGACGTTTTGCAGATTTTTTTGACGAACCTGAACAAGAAGACTGCCAACCCCCGGCCTGTGCACTTCTATGCCGAAGAAGTTAATATCGCTTGCGTTCTCAGCCATCTCGGCGAGTGATAAACCGTTGCCAAAGCCTATCTCTAAGATCACCGGAGCTTGTCGCCCATAAAGCTGTTGTAAATCCAAAATATCATCGCTTAAATCGACTCCGAATGCAGACCATGATGCGTCAATGGCATTTTGCTGCCCCTTAGTGAGCTTACCCTCGCGCTTTACAAAACTGCGGATTCGGCGGCGAATTAGATTTTCTTTAGTCATTGTCGGACCAGATTAAACGTTTTTACGAAGATGATTTTATTTTAACTCTTAATTAATGTTCACGCCTCCATTCGCTACGATTCTTGGATATTAACTCGGTCTTTACTGCAACAATTGAATTCTTAGAGCGCAGCGCAGGTTTCCTGCTGCAGGCACTGATCTCGTGTTGATAGCATTAGAGAAGCTTTTTACCCGGGAGCACCTATCTTGTTTGTTTTTATTGCGGGAAGGCAAGCATGCGAAGAGCAAATGAAGCCTGTTTCAATGCCAGAGCGCAGATTTAAAGTCAGTTGATGATATTCTTTTTTTCGTCCGATTGCCTTGAGGATCCGGGAACTTTAATACACATATTGTAAAACCTATCTATCACTCTCATGAGATTGAAAAGCATCGTATCTTTCAAGCAGCACTCGGTGATCTAACATAGAGAAGCAGCCACGGCATGCGCCAGCAGGTTTGACAACGTAAGCTGCTTACAGAGAACGTTAACAAGCAGGTTAACCGCTCCGAGATTTCGTTTCGGAGCGGTTAATAGCCAAAAACCAACTCTGAGGCTATTATCCTCAGCTCACACCTTTTAAGTTGAGCGCTCACTTTCATGCTAGAACAAACAATTTCAGTCGCAAACGAAATTCTCTGGGGTAAGTACCAAGTTTTGATTATTCTCTTGGTGATAGCGGGAGTGTGGTTTACGGTCGCACTCAGAGCTCTCCAAGTAAGACACTTCTTTCATATGTTCCAACTTATGGCAAGAAGCATGAAATCCAGTCGCGACGGTATCAGTTCATTTCAAGCTCTCTGCACTAGCCTATCAGCCAGAGTTGGAACCGGAAATCTTGCCGGCGTCGCAATTGCTATCGCATTAGGCGGGCCAGGCGCGGTGTTTTGGATGTGGGTAATCGCCATTCTCGGTATGGCAACAGGGTATGCAGAAAGCTTACTTGCTCAAGTCTACAAAGTCAGAAACAGTAAGGGTGAGTTCAGGGGCGGACCCGCATATTATATACAACAAGGCCTTGGTAGTCGGGTGCTTGCCATCGTATTTGCTGTGTGTATTTTTATGGGCTACGGGCTCTTCTTTAGTGCTTTTCAAGCCAACAATATAGCGTCCGCCTTGAATCACAGCTACGGTGTTGAAACCAGCCATGTGGGTTTGGTTGTTGTGATAGTAGCAGGAATTATTGTGCTGGGCGGATTGAGGTCGGTAGCCCGATTTGCAGAATGGGCTGTGCCCTTTATGGGTATTGCCTATGTGCTCACCGCTCTTTTTATCACCGCAGTAAACATTCAAATGGTGCCTAGCTTAATAACCGATATCGTGTTGTCGGCATTTGGGCTACAAGAAGCTGGCGGCGGCGCACTTGGAGCCGCGATAAAGAACGGCATTCAACGAGGGTTATTTTCAAATGAGGCCGGCTCTGGCAGTGCCCCACACGCTGCGGCTGGTGCTGACCCTGACCCCAAGCATCCTGCCGTGCAAGGTTATATTCAAATGATGGGCGTATTTTTCGACACTGTGATTCTATGCACCTGTACGGCAGTTGTTATTTTATTGTCTGGGTTTACTGGCATGGATGGTGAGAATAACGGTATACAAATCACCCAAGCCGCGATGCAACATCATATTGGTTACTATGGTGGACATTTTGTTGCTATTGCGCTTACCCTCTTTGCTTTTACTTCAGTCGTGGCTAATTTTGCCTACGCCCAAAGTAATTTGCGGGTATTCAGTATGGACAATAGGATCGGTAATACAGCCTATATTATCGCTTATCTTGCCATGGTGTATTGGGGGTCAAGTGCAACACTTACTCAAGTCCTCGCAGCAGCTGACATGTCCTTAGGCCTAATGACCGTGGTAAATATAGTTGCCTTGTTCTTGCTTAGCCCGACCATCATAGCCGTTAGCAGGCACTATAATGAACAAGCCAAAGGTAGTAATAAGTCTGTAAATTTCAAACGGCATGATTGTTTAATTCAGGGCAAAATCGAAAATAATGAGTGGGACTAAACCTCACTAAAATCAATCGCAATGCAAATCAGTAAACTGGCTATCTATGTTTTAACACTAGCGGCCCTTCAGGTTAAGGCAACAGAGGTACACGGGCATCGAGGGGCAAGAGCGGTGTTACCCGAAAACACTATTCCAGCCATTGAGTACGCCCTGAAAGTAGGTGTGGATGTCATTGAACTTGATACTGGGGTTACTAGAGATGGTCATGTTGTGGTGTATCATGATCAAAAAATCAACTCGGAAATTTGTCAGCATAAAAATGGCGATCCAATCAAAAGGGATTTATGGATTCACACCTTGTTACTCACAGAAATCAAAAGTATAGATTGCGGTAGCAAAGTAAATCCTCGTTTTTCTGAGCAGACCTTAGCGCCTGGCGCGGAGATTCCAACCCTAGCAGAAGTATTCAGATTCGTAGAGTCATCAAACACCGATAGAGCCGCAACAGTCAAGTTCAACATTGAAACCAAAAGCAACGCTGAAAAACCTTTTGCACAACCTGTGCCTGATGTGTTTGTCGACAAGGTGATTGATTTAATCGAGAGCTTTGATCTTGTCGATCGCACAATTATTCAGTCGTTTGATTTGAGAACTTTGAAAGCCGCTTATCGCCGTAACAAAAAAATCGACCGAGCAGCTCTCTATTATCAAGACCTAGAAGACTGGGTTACACCCACGAGAGAAGTGAACGGCAATATTGTTTCCCCCCACTTTTCAAGACTAACGCAATCCGAAGTTGAGCATATTCACCGACACGGCATGAAGGTGATTCCATGGACTGCCAATTCAATATCGGATTGGAACCACCTAATAAATCTCGGAGTCGACGGTATCATAACTGACAATCCCAAACCGTTGATCGAGCTTTTAAAAACAGAGACGGAGCAATAATCTCAACAACTATTTAATAACCGCAACAACTATGTAAAGAGACTAGATCAGACAAAGGTAAGCACACCAATAACGCTTGCAGTCATACAGGTCGCAAGAGTACCGCTCACGATACTTTTCAAACCCAACTTACTAATCTCAGCTCGACGGTCCGGTGCCATAGCCGAGAGCCCGCCAATCAAAATACCCAGACTTCCAAAGTTAGCAAAACCACACAGTGCGTAAGAAAGAATAAGATCACTGCGCGAGCTCAAGGTGTCTTCTGGTAACTGGCTTTGTTGAATAAAGGCCAAGAGTTCATTAAAAATTGTTTTAACCCCCATCAATGAACCCGCGGATGTCGCTTCACTCCACGGTATCCCCATCAACCAACAAATCGGGGCCATTATCCAGCCTAACGTTCGCTCGAGCGTAATTGGTGCGCCCAACATATCGGGCAATAAGCCGAGTATCGAATTTGTCAGCGTGACCAAAGCAATAAAAGTCACGATCAGTGCCAAAATTCCTAACATCATTTGCATCGCACTCACTGCGCCCTGAGTGATTGCATCCATTGAACCGCTGAAATCAAAAGCCACCTCCGCTTCCGACAGTGTTGGAGCGCTATTTTGCGGAATCATGGTCAACGAAATCAACACTGCTGCTGGTACACTCATGATGGAAGCCGCTAGAATGTGGCCAATCGCGTTATCAATAACAGTATTCAAAAACGTCGAATAGAGCACTAAAACGGTACCTGCTACTGTAGACATGCCCAATGTCATTACCATAAACAACTCAGAATGACTCAATCGCTTGATACTGTTCCGAATAAATAAAGGCGCTTCAACCATACCAATAAAAATATTAGCCGCACCGGATAAGGCAACCGCCCCGCCAATTTTTAGTGTATTGGCAAATAATTTTGATAACCCTTCTATCAAAAACGGCAATACTCGCCAATAGGACAAAAGTGCTGTCAGAGCACCTATCACGATAACCAGTGGAAATGCTTGGAACGCTAAAACAAAACTGTTTTCGGGCTTAGTAATTTCAAACGGAGCTTCACCACCACCAATAAAACCGAAAACGAACGAAGTACCAGCATTGGTAGCCGCCTGCAAAGCTAATACAGCGCTGTTCAGGGCAGAAAAAATGTCTTGGAATATTGATACTTTCAAAAACAAGAATGCCAAAACAAACTGTAAGCCAATCGCGGATACCAAAAGTTTGAAGTTTAAGCATTTTGGGCCAGAAGCGAACGCTAGAGCAATGATCGGAAATACAATTAAACCGAGCGCACTTTGTAGATTTAGGACGAAATCCATATTGAAATTGTTCCTGAAATAGAATTAAGCGAACTTTATCTCGTATTAGGGTAGGCAACAACCGCGTTTTGTCCGACAATTCGAACTTTAGTAAACATTCTGTAATGTTACTGTTACATTACGTTTTTAAGCTAAATCTTGTCTCATCTATAGACTGGAAGGGCTAAATATCTGTTAAAAGCGCTTCCTAACCAAACAATAGGGCTCAGGCCCAGAAGAGGAAAAATCAATGCATCACTCAAAAAAACGTGGTGTGGCCAAGGTAATGACCGGAGCGG
>JAKVBA010000003.1:43345-93608 GCA_022447525.1 Gammaproteobacteria bacterium | reverse complement strand
TCGTTTATTAAGGCGCTCTCAATTATCTCAGTTGAGTTGGCATTCGATGCTTTGCAATAATCTGCAAACCGGAATCTATTAGAAAAACTAAACCTAGAATGAGATACAAATAATGTTGATTGTACAATTCGCACTGGGGTGCTTGCTGATCGGATTAACTGTAATTGTGCATGGCCTTATACTCGATCGATTTATATTGGCTATGAACAGAAACAAACAACGGTTGATTCCCAATATTGAGCGAATCTCTACCAAGTCATTTTTAATGGTCGCAACCGTTTTGGTTGTTTTTCTATCTCATATCATTCAGATATGGATATGGGCAGGGTTTTACTTGGCCTTTGATATTTTGCCCGACTTGGAGTCAGCTCTCTACTTCTCTACATCTGCGTTTACCACAGTGGGTTTCGGCGATGTTTACCTTGACCAAGATTGGCGCTTAATTAGTTCATTTGAGGCCGCCAACGGTTTTATTCTGTTTGGTTGGAGCACTGCATTTATATTTGAAGTAATGAACCGAGCTTACAAGTAAGTTCGTATATCGCTTTTAATCTAAGTAAATGGGAATAACAAACCTTTTAAAAGTCAGACTTTACCTTTGCCGTAATTTACCTTTGCCGTAATTTACTTTTGACTGACCTGAACTCCTCGCGGATCAGAACTTGCTTCTTAACATAGTATCAAATTTAAAGTTTTGCTGGCCGTGTGCTCTTCAGATTGGGTATTCAAAATATCATTAGACAATGTGACTACTTCCGAGTCGCGGCCGTCGCAATTCTCTACTACTCAGAAAACTTTTGCGCTCATTGTAGAGCTTAATTGTGGCGTTAGCTCTGAACTCGCTATGCATGCAATTTCTTTTCTTTAATTTTTTTCTACGCATCTGGGCTCGTAAAATTAGTTGTGGATTGGTCGATCGCTATTAGAACTAAGTTGGTAGAATCAAGAGAGAACCCAGTTCTTGGCTGTTAACCGATCTTTACAGGCGGCGCATAATCCATGGGATTACCAACCTAGTTTTTGCTTGGCCTTTTTAATCGCTTTTAGCGTAGTTTCAACGTCGTCTAATGTCGTCACCCAGGAAGAGAAGCTAATACGAAAAGCCGAGCGGGATTGCCACTCGGTTACCCCAAACCAAGCTTCACCGCTATCCACTACCGATTTCACCAGCTTATCGATTTGATCCTCATGGCTTGGAAAGGTTGCTACCACTTGGTTTAGCACCACTGCATTTAGAACATCAAAACCCAAGTCTTTTAGGCCGCTTGCCATTCTGTTAGCCTGCTCACAGTTTCTATCTATCAGAGATGCGACACCATCTTTACCTAGATTTTTAAGGGCAGCCCAAATATCAATCCCCCTCGCGGAACGTGATAATTCAGGCATCATGTCCTTAGCGTCGATATCCACTGCAGCGGCAAAATATGGCGCTGTAGTCGACATTGAATTGTGCACCGCTTCGGCATTTCGGCAGATGGCGATACCACAGTCATAGGGAGTATTAAGCCATTTATGGCCATCCGTCACCCAACTGTCAGCACATTCAAACCCTTGGATTAGCTTTTTCTTTTTTTCGCTTGCCGCTGCCCAGAGACCAAATGCCCCATCTACATGAACCCATGCACCCACTTTTTTGGCCTCTGCCGCTATCGCACCTATGGGATCTATGGCACCAGAATTAACATTGCCGGCTTGAGTCAAGATCAAACAACGATCATCGAGCGTTGGCAGTTTATCGATATCTATTGCACCATCGTCGTCTACTTCTAGGGGTTCTATTATGTTTGTACCTATACCGAGTAAAGCGAGTACTTTCTTCACCGTAAAATGAACTTCTTTGGATGCTAGCACTCTGATCAGTGGGCATCCCATTAGACCTTGAGTTTCAACATTCCAACCCAAACGTGCTAGTAAAAAGTGTCTGGCAGCAGCGAGACAAACAAAGTTTCCCATGGTAGTTCCGGTCACGAAGCCAACACTGCTCTGCTTTGGCAAACTAAAGATATCTAAGATCCAATCACTGGCTACAGATTCGAGTTTAGAAGTAATAGGGCTCGTGAAATGCGTGGTTCCTATCTGATCCCAAGCCGCCATAAGCGTTCTAGATCCAGCGCAGGCTGGAAGTGAACCGCCCACCACCAGGCCAAAATATCTTCCTCCAGCAGTGGCTACGGTATTCGGCGAGCCATGCTTGTGTAACAACTGAACGATCTCGTTTGCATCCATCCCTTGCGGTGGCATACTCTCATCAAACACGTCTAAAAGTTTGGCTTGTTCTACGCTAGGAGACACCCGCATCCTATCTAACTGCTCTAAATACTCTATGGCATATTCGGATGACCGTGCTATTGCGGTTTTACTTAAATTTAGTTTGTGCTGAACGCTCATTTTGTCCAAGGCTTAACTCCGATTTGTGTTCCATGCATTCTTTATAAATCAGGGTCAATTATGGTAACAGCTAGTTTTGTGAGTTTGTGTATAAAATGAAACCTCTCACCTGCCGATCAACAGTTTTATAGAGGCACAAAAAAACCGGCCTTATGAGCCGGGTTCAATTGAACTTGATATCAAGACAAATAGTACTATTTTATGATCTTGATCCATTGACCGTGTTTAGGCTCTCCGTCCGGATAGAGTCCGTTGATTAGCCTTAATTGTTCTTCCGCGTATTCGTCAAGGTTGGAGCGTTTTGCTAGCGAGGCAATCGTGTCGCCACGCTTTGCTTTAACAAGGGAAATCTCACGACCTTCAGCCAACTTGCGCTCGCTGGCTTTTAGTCTGCGAACACTTTGAGCCACATTCATTACTTCTAAATCAGGCAGCCCATATTTGCCAACACCGGACAATACAAAGGCCTGATTGCCACGATTAATCATCGCAACTCGCAGGTCTTGGGTTCGACCTGTTCGTTGATCATTGAGTGTTGCAATACCCGAAACGGCTTGGTCTTCAGACGTCTTCAACTGGGTAGCATTGCGAAATTGAGGAAACTTTCTACCAAGGTATCTAACCCCGTCGACCGGAGGTACCACTGAATCCATTCGCATTTGAAGCATCTTGCTACCGTCTGGCGCAACCGCCGTCATCACGGAAGGTGTATTTTGAATTCTCCATCCTGGTGGGAACTCAATGAAAAGGTCCAGTGATTTATGATAGAACTTGTTGCCTCGAATGATGCCTTGTTTTTCGCTCTCTCCGTAGGCCATGCCGTTGGTCAAACGCAAGAATCGACCATCGTCTGGCATCGGTTTGGTGGTGTCTCTGTACTTGTCAGCAGCTGCAATTACTTCTTGTAAACGTAAATCATTCATAGGGTGAGTCGCAAAAAGGCCATGGTAACCTTGAACTTGCCTGCCTTCACGCCGTGCTCTCTCAGCGGCGAATAGTTCTTGATCTTTCAGAATACCGATTACATCCACCATATCGTCAGGACTGTAATTATGCTGAGCTATATATTGAGCACCCAGTCGATCCGATTCCAGCTCTTGCTTGCGGCCATAACCGCTAATTAAAGCGCCACCGAGCATTTGCGATGCCTGTGTTAGCTCTTGACTACCAGTCGCTATCGCTACTGCAGCGGTTGCAATTCCTCCTATTTGAGCTTGCGCTGCTCTACGCGCTCCATGAGCTGCGGTTACGTGACCAATTTCATGCCCTATTACACCAGCCAAATGGGACTCCTTGGTCATATACGACATAATGCCACGGGTCACGTATATAAAGCCGCCTGGGAGTGCAAACGCGTTTACTTGGGGGCTGTCCAGTAGGGTGAAAGTGAACTCGAGATTTGAGCGATGGCTCTTCGAAGCCAGCTTTTGGCCAATTTCATTCACATAAGCTTGCAGTTTGGGGTTTTCATAGACCGAGTACTCTTGCAATATTTTAGGGTGATTTGCTCGCCCAGTTTCAATCTCCCAACTTTCGGGCATGGCTAATGTGCGGTCTCCTGTGACCGGATTGGTTGCACATCCCTGCAGGATAATCAAAAGCGCAAGAAACCCAGAAAACCGGGACATACACCGGCAAATCATATTCACCTCCGAAATCTATTATTCCGACAAGCCACCTTAATTTAAGTTGGGAAAGTGTCGATCTGTTACTTTTTTAACACGCGTTTGCCTTCAATCCAATTGAGTATCGGCTTCCATTCCTTCATATCGGGCTCAACGTCACCAATTTGCATTTCAAATATACCAACACCACTATCAGCGACCTTGATGTAATTCTGCGAATTTCTTAGAGCGCCAACAAATGGGACATCTAAGGCTTTTAAAAATTTTGCTAAGGATTTATAGGAAGCGTAATTTTTTTGTGTTCTATTTGCTACGACACCCAATATGGCTTTGGATTTGGTTTTTTTAATTTCATTGAGAATGTCAGCCACAAATTGAGCGGCTACACGCATATCAATCGCACTTGGCATTACCGGAATAATCACCACATCCATTAACTCAATCAACTTAGCGACTTTTCTGCTATCAGTTCTAGCAGGACAATCGTAAATGATACGTTGAGTGTTTTCATCTGGAAAAATTTTCCCCTTTAAGCCATTAAAACCCTGTATTTCATTCTCTGTATCAGGGCGAACTCGCAGCCAATCCATTGCCGACTGCTGAGGGTCAAGGTCTACCAATGCCGTCGGGATATCCCAAACAGCGTAATAAGTCGCTAAATTGGTCGCGATAGTGGTTTTACCACACCCACCTTTTGGGTTCACAATTAAAATTGATCGCATTTAGGTCTCCCGTAAGTTCGCAGCATGTGGTTACGAAGTGCAGCTTTCGTATTATTTTTCTAGGCTGATCTACTGGCAGGATACTATTTTTTGTTTATATTGCCAAACTAGCACAATTAACGGCTTTCAGTTTTAAAAGACTCTTAGCTAAAATTTGCATTAACTATCTAAGGTATTGACATCCGCAGGTTTATTTTGAATATCGGCTCAACCAGTGTCCTAATTGTAGAAGATGAGCAAGAAATCGCAGACGCTCTTGAATACGCTTTAACAACCGAAGGTTACCAAATCACTAGGGTTTCAACAGGTCAAGATGCTATGGCAGTCTTGCGCACGCAAACAATGAATTTTTTGGTGCTTGATGTCGGTCTGCCCGACACCAATGGGTTCGAGCTGTTAAAGGCAATACGCACGAACCAAGAACCATACTCGAACTTACCTTGCTTATTCTTGACGGCCAGAAGCGAAGAGATAGATAGAATAATCGGCTTAGAAATCGGTGCCGACGACTATGTCTGCAAACCATTCAGCCCGAGGGAGGTCGCGGCCAGAATCAAGACAATTTTGAAACGATTTAACTCATTTGAAAACAACACTCGGACCAACAGCGACGCCTTTGTACATAATGAAGCCAAGCGCGAAATAAGTTTCGACAATGCTAAAATCAATCTCACCAAATCAGAGTATATTTTAATGACGCTTTTCTTGGAGCAACCGGGTCGAGTATTTTCGCGAAGGGAGCTAATTGATCTTGTTTGGTCGGAAAAGCACCCTTCGGATGATCGCGCAATAGACACACACATCAAAAGTCTCAGGGCCAAGCTGAGTCAGTGTGATCCAAATATCCCATTCATCAAAACTCACCGCGGTCACGGTTACAGTTTCAATTTAAACTTTTAAGAAACCAAACCATGATACTAAACGAGCAGTTCTCGAAACTTCGAAATACCATTGGCTTGAAATTCAGCTATGGCTTGAGGGCATTTGTGCTCTATGCAATGATTTTAGGTGGCTTAGGTTGGTTTATCCTCGATCATGCTATTGAGAGACTGGACGATGGTATGCGCCAAGCAGCTGAAAGTGTCATGGTCGATGCTGCTAATATTATTGGTAGCATCCTCGAGCAACAGTTGAGTGATCAATCAGCCAATGACTTTTCGATTGATACCAACCTTCTTTCCAAAGCGCTGCAAGGCGCCAAAAGTCGTCAACTCGACGCTAAAATCTATCAGGTTAGTCGTCGTAGTTTCGGAGCTGATGTTTACGTTACCGATCAAACCGGAATCGTCATTTATGACTCATCGGGGCGATACGTTGGTAAGGACTTTTCAAAGTGGCGAGATGTGTATTTAACACTTTCCGGTAAGTATGGCGCTCGTACCTCATTTCTGAGCCCCCAAGGGGCAGAGAAACAAGACCATGACCAAAAAGCGATGATTGTCGCTGCTCCAATCTACTTCAACAATAATATAGTCGGCTCTATATCCTTATCCACTCCAATAGCTCACCTCAATAAACACTTGGAAACCGAAACCCTGGAAATGCGAAGGGGAATGTATGTTAGCCTCGTAGTTGCTGTAATCATTGGCCTATTTCTATCACTTTTATTTAGCCGATCGATGGCAAAAATCGCAACCTACGCAAATAGCATGGCCAACGGAGAAACCTCACCAAAGCCTCAATTTTTAGATCAACGACTTAGTGATTTAAGTGATTCTGTTGAAAACTTGCGAAGCGAGCTTGACGGCAAAAACTACGTAGAGAATTACATTCATAGCCTTACCCACGAGCTCAAAACTCCCATAACAGGAATACAGGGTTCGGTGGAATTATTGAAGGAAAACCTATCCAAAGAGCAACGTGACAGATTCATTCACAACATTGAAGTGTCTAATCAACGAATGGCTCGACTGGTTCAACGGATGCTAGACCTTGCAAAACTTGAGAACCGCGATTTAGTTTACGACGACACGATGCAATTTGATTTGAGAGTATTAATCGAAGAAGTCGTGGATCAATACAAGCAATTTTGCAGTGAAAGCAATCTCAGTATTAACATAAACGGACTTACCGACGAGCTCAGTCAAGGAGATCGAGATTTAGTCTTTCAAGCGATATCCAATTTACTAGACAACGCCATTAAATTCTCTAAGCAGAACAGCACCATAGATATTCATTTCGAGTCCAGTGCCAAAGACTCCTTGGTACATGTTCAAAATTATGGAGAATTAATTCCTGACTTTGCTCATGAACGATTGTTTGAGCGATTTTTCTCTCTACCTAGTCAACAGCGGGATAGTAACATTACTAAGAGCACAGGATTAGGACTTAGCTTCGTTAAGCATATTATGAAGTTACATAATGGGTCGGTTAGCATAGAAAATTTTGAAAAGGGCGTCGTTGCTAAAATAAAATGGTGACTTACGGGCAGCATATCAATCGCTTACAAATGAGTCTGATATAGTTGCTACGCTAAACAAATCAGACTCAAACTAAGATGCAACGATAATGAAGTCTCCAACGGTAAAGCTGAAGATCATCGATACGGCGGAGCGGCTATTTGCTCAAAAAGGCTACCATGGGATTTCAGTTCGAGATATCACCAAGGCAGCCGATGTCAGGTTAGCGAGCGTCAACTATTATTTTAAAACTAAGGAGCGGCTTTATCATGAAATTTTAGAGCGCCGCGCAAAGATCATCATCAAGGATCGTAGAGATCGGCTTGCTTCAATGCCAGAAAGCGGGCTCAATCCAACACAAGCAATCAGACAAATTTGTTCGGCTATCATTTCACCATTGTTCGAAAAGCTTATATCAAACGAACCAGGTTGGCGTAGTTATGTGGCGGTTGTGGCAAAGTTTACCAGTAGCGAAATTACTCCTGGAGAGGACCCCTCTACCTTGAATGCATTAAATGAAGTAAGCCTCGAGTTTATAAGTGCACTGAATAAGTTCTCGATTCACCCCACCGATCAACAGGCGCATATGGCCTATCAGATGCTGACCGGGACAGCGCTCTACGCAATGGTAAATAACGGCCGCCTTAGTCACTTATCTGATGGTGAATATCGTTCGGACGATTACCCAGCAATATTGGAAACGACATTGGAATTTACCGTCGCGGGAGTAGAAAAACTACTAACCGGCCAATAAGCCCAAAAAGATAATCGCACCAGCCCAACCGTTGTTCAGAAACGCTTGGAAACACCTAGCTCGATCTCTTTCATTAATGAGATATTGTTGGTAGGCGAACATAGCAACCACAATTAATATACAAATCATAAACCAGTGGCTCAGATCCAGCACATACTTGAGGGCTAACAGGCATAGAATCACACCACTCTGAAAAGCACCAATGATTATACGGTCATGCTCACCGAATAGAATTGCGGTTGATTTCACGCCGATTTTTAAATCGTCCGCGCGGTCGGACATTGCATAGACAGTGTCATATGCGATCACCCAGAAAAAGTTCATGCTCATTAGAATCCAAAAGCTAAGTCCAAAGTCACTTCCGGATGCAACGAACGACATAGGAATACTAAAACTAAAAGCAACACCCAGTACCGCCTGAGGAGCTTGAATAAACCTCTTCATAAAAGGGTAGACAATAGTCACACCCAGTGCAGGTAAGGACCATGGCCAAACCGATTTTGGAAGACCAAGTAAAAGTAATAAAGCTGCAAAGCAAAGACATACGAACAAACTGAGTGCATGTTTTGACGTCAGCGCGCCAGAGGCCAGCGGCCTTTCTCTAGTGCGCTCAACCAACGGGTCAATATTGCGGTCAGCAAAATCATTGATAACACAGCCAGCAGAACGCATCACAAACACACCCAGCAAAAATATCCAGAATATATTGCTCGGCGGCACACCATCAAAAGCTAACCACAAACCCCAAAGCGTAGGCCAAAGTAATAAAAGTGTGCCAATGGGTTTGTCAAAACGCATTAAGATTAAAAAGTATTTTGCTTTTTCTATGTTCACAATCTGAATCTAACTCGTATCTGTTCGCCAATATACAATTACTCAACTAGGCGTTAATATAATTTTCTTTGGTGCCAATCCACCGCTGGATCAATGGTTCGATGTTTTGTGGGTTTTGTTTAGCCAACCTGTTGGCAGTTTGCTCTATAACCGGCAACAAATGTTGATCTCTCACAATATCTGCAATTTTAAAACTAATGCTCCCAGTTTGCCGAGTGCCCAGTAGCTCCCCTGCACCTCTGATCTCTAGGTCTTTCTGAGAGATAACAAAACCGTCATTAGTTTCTCTCATGGTCTTTAATCTTTCTTTTGCATGGGCACTTAGTGGCATGTGGTAGAGAAGAATACAAAATGACTGAGTGTTTCCTCGCCCGACTCGACCGCGAAGTTGATGCAGTTGTGCTAAGCCCATGCGTTCGGCATTCTCTATTATCATCAAGCTCGCATTTGCTACATCCACCCCAACTTCAATCACAGTTGTTGCTACCAAAAGATCTAATTCACCTCTCCTAAACTTGTCCATAACAAGTTCTTTTTCTTTGGGTTTCAACCTTCCATGCACCAATCCAATTTTTTGCTTTGGCAACGCCAGGATTAATTCCTCTGCTGCCTCTGTAGCCGCTTGAGCCTCTAAAGCCTCTGACTCATCAATCAAAGGACAAACCCAATAAACTTGCTTACCCTCTGCACAGGCACTTTGAACGCGCTCGATGACCTGACGTCGACGTGTCTCAGCCGGTATTACCACGGTTTCGACTGGAACTCTTCCTGGCGGTAATTCATCAATACTACTTACATCCAGATCAGCATAGAAGGTCATCGCTAATGTCCGAGGAATAGGCGTAGCAGTCATGGCGATTTGATGTGGTACAAACCCGTCAGGTGTCTTATTTCTTAGTGCAAGTCTCTGCTCGACACCAAAACGGTGCTGCTCATCAATCACAATTAAGCCCAAAAAGCGATACTTGACGGCCTCTTGAATTAATGCGTGAGTGCCTACCGCGACCAACAATTCTCCACTGGCCAAGCGAGCTAACGTGCTTCGTTTTTGCGTAGCGGGTGTTTTACTAGCAAGCCAGCCCACTTCAATACCCAAGGGCGCAAACCAAGTTGAAAGCGTGGTAAAATGCTGCTCAGCCAATAATTCAGTTGGAGCCATTAGCACAGACTGTACTTTAGCAGAGACCGCTTGCAACACTGCCAAAGCCGCAATTACCGTCTTCCCTGAACCAACATCACCCTGGATCAAACGCATTGATGGAATGTTACGACAAAGATCCGTGGCTACTTCTTGACCTACTCTCTGTTGCGCATTCGTGAGGGTAAATCCTAGATTACTAATAAAGGCGCGATCAAGATCCGGGTCAGACTCTAACATTGGGGCTTGCTCCGACTCTCGTATTTGTTTGCTCTTTTTGAGGCTGAAGTGATGAGCCACTAACTCTTCGATGATTAATCTTTGATGAGCTGCGGAAGTAGCGTCAATCATCGCGCTCGCCTCTACACCCGAAGCCGGACGATGTAATGCCCGCAAAGCTTGAGTTAATGAGGCAGCAGAATGCATATGTTGTAATGACTCGGGCAAACAGTCGGTCGGCATAAGTTCAGACAGATCTGTTAGGTCCATTTGTAAAACTTGATCCGTAAGCTTTCGCCAAAGAAGCTGGGAAACGCCTTCGGTGGTGGGGTAAACTGGGGTTAATGAGCTATCAATTCCTCCCTCGGGCTGTTCACTGAACAGTCGATACTCGGGATGAATCATCTCGAGCCCCTTAGCACCTCGCCTCGCTTCACCAAAAGCCCTTAACCACAAACCTCGCTGGAAGCTCTTCTCTTGAGAACGATTAAAATGAAACATTCTGATTGTTAGACTACCCGTGCCGTCACTTAGTTGTACTAACAGACTGCGTCTGCGCCCGAAGACAACTTGAGCCAACTCGACTTGTCCTATCACAACCGCTGAGCTTTCTGGTAGTAACGTACCGATGGGGCTTACTTTCGTTTTGTCCTCATAGCGCAAAGGTAAATGAAACAAAACATCGCCTAAATTTCGCACGTGCAACTTTTCAAGCTTGTTGGCTAACTGAGGCCCAACGCCGCTCAACTTAGTTACACTATGTTCCAGACTAAGTGGCATCTTTATAGTCGATGCTCTGGGTTAATCCAGATATAAAATCGCATCTATTTCAATCGAGGCACCTTTGGGCAAGGCCGCCACTTCAACCGCTGCTCTTGCTGCAAACGGTTGAGCAACATAGTCAGGCATAATGTCATTTAGCACAGAAAAATTACTCAAATCCGTGAGGTACACAGTAAACTTAACAGCGTGGTCCAGACTACCACCTGCTGCTTCGGCAATAGCAACAAGATTTTTAAAAACCTGATGCGTCTGTTCTGCGAAATCAACGCTTACTAATTCCATTGTTGTCGGATCAAGAGGTATCTGCCCAGAGATATAGACAGTGTTTGCAACCTTAATCGCCTGAGAATAAGATCCAATTGCCGCCGGCGCTGATGCAGTATTTATGGGATTTTTCATAGTAATAGTGTGACAGTAAGTTGTGCCTAAGACAAACTGACCTAAGAGCCTTAATAAGTGTTCTTATCGAACACTCAAATCTAGCCCTTGTGCCGAATCACCTTATTGACGTTTGGTGTTCGATAGATCGCTTTAATAATTTTAGCTAGGTGTACTCGATCTTTCACATCAATGACGAAGTCCATTTGCCGGATACTGTCCGCGCCCTCATGCAAATCGACATGAATAATATTGGAACCGTTTTCAGCGATCGCCATGGCAACTTCGGCAAAAGCTCCGGTAACATGATTTAGCTTGACTTGAAGTCGAACTTGAAACTCCTGTTGCAGATTTTCATCCCAATCCACCATCAAACATTTCTCTGGGTGTCGTTGCAAATCAGCGATATTGGGGCAGTCAGTGGTGTGTACCGCGAGGCCATGACCGACCGTAAACATGCCCATAATAGAATCGCCTGGAATTGGGCAACAGCATTTTGAATAGGTCACGAGTAACCCTTCAGAACCTTTGATAATCAACGGCTCTTCCTCTGTAGCATCACCTTGTTCGACTCCCTCGGTAAGTTGCGCAATTTGTCTGGCAACCATATCGGGCAACCGCTTGCCAAAACCCACTTCGATCAATAGCTCTTTCCACGATTCAAGACCCACCTGTTCGAGCAATTTTTGCTGAACTTTTGCGGGCACTTTGCGTCTAGCAAAAAGTCTTTGTTTGGTCGCTCCAGCCAGCAGACGCTTACCCAATTTCAAGGCGTCCTCGCGAGTTTGGTGCTTTAAATAGTTTTGTATCTGTGTTCTCGCTTTCGCTGTGACTACGTAGTTTAGCCAGGCCGTAGTGGGCCAAGAACTTTTGGAGGTAATAATCTCAACACTGTCGCCATTGTTAAGCACGGTAGGTAATGAGGCTAGCGTTTTATTAATTCGCGCACCGGTACAATGGTTACCAATATCGGTGTGTACAGCATAGGCGAAGTCTAATGCTGTGGAACCCCTAGGCATCTTCTTTATGTCACCTTGAGGCGTGAATACATAGACCTTATCTGGATACAAATCGGCCTTAAGGTGTTCTAAAAACTCAACAGGATTTCCAGTCTGATGTTTTGGATCAAGTAAATCTAAAAGCCACTGACGAGCTAGATGGCTCGAGTTTTCACTCTCAACACCTTGCTTATACACCCAGTGCGCCGCCACACCAGCTTCGGCAACATGATCCATTTCTTCAGTGCGAATTTGCACCTCGATATTGTCACCTAAAGGGCCGAAAACAACGGTGTGTAATGACTGGTAACCATTGGCTTTGGGTATGGCTATGTAATCCGCAAATCGACCGGGGATAGGCTTATAGGCATTATGAATAATACCTAAAACTCGATAACATTCGTCAACTGAATTAACAATGATTCTAAATCCGTAGATATCATGGAGTTCATGAAAGGACTTGCGTTTGCGCATCATCTTGCGATAAATGCTGTAGACAGTTTTACGCCGGCCTTTTACTGCGAAGTCTTTAAGACCCGCACTTTCAATTGTTAAGTTTAATCCTTTTTGAAGCTTCTCTACGATTAGCTTTCGATTGCCCTCGCGCTCATCGATGGCGCGACCAATCGCGGAATGACGCTTCGGATATAGGTATTGAAAGCATAAGTCCTGAAGCTCTCTGGCCCAGTGATATAAACCAAGACGCTCAGCAATGGGCGCATAAATATCAATAGTTTGTTGCGAGATACGTTTTTGTTTGTCGCGGCGCATACTCGTCATAGTACGCATATTATGCAGTCGATCGGCGAGCTTGATGATCATCACCCGCACATCTTCCGACATGGCCATCAGCATTTTCCGAAAGTTTTCGGCTTCGGCCTCTTCCTTTGTCTCAAATTTAATCTGGCCAATTTTACTGACACCATCGACAAGCAAACCAATATCTTCGCCAAACAACTCGTCTACCTGCTCTTTAGTTGCCTCGGTATCTTCAATCACATCATGCAATAAAGCAGCCATTAAGGTGCGTGAATCCATACGTAATTCGGCCAATGTTTCAGCAACTTCGATTGGATGATGGATATATTGCTCGCCAGACTTCCGGGTTTGTCCGCGATGGTACTTTTCGGCAAATAAAAATGCCTTGTATACGTCGTCGATCGCTTCCTGCGATAGATACTCGGAGAGTTGATTCTTACAAACGGCGCGGATCGCCTTCTCCGGCGATGGAGTAAAGAAGCGTCGCTTTGAAAAGCTGTATGGGGATGGTTTAACGATCACCTGAAAGTTTTCTACTCAACTTAATTGCAAGTTACTCGATCTTGAGCATGACCAAGCTAAAGCTACCTCGTCACACTAGCTGCTTCAACGATACACCATCTTTTGTAAAAACGCTGACCTATTTAGATCACCAAAGAACCGGACAAAAAATGTACCAAGATTAATGAAACAAGAAAAAAGGGGCTTCGCCCCTTTGACAAATACGCCCCAACCAAACGGCTTGAGGCGATATTACTATTTTACTCAGCAGCGCCAGTAGCACCAGCTAACTCGGCCTGTAATGCGGCAGTTAGCGCATCAAGTTCGGCTGGTTCTTCTGTAGTCTCTTCCTCAGCAGCAACAGCCTCTAGAAGTTCCTCTTCGACGGGCTCTTTCAAAATGTCACGCGTTACCAAACCTTCAGCAATTTCGCGCAAGGCAAGAACGGTTGGCTTGTCGTTTTCTTCTTCAACGAAAGGCTCCGCGCCCAAAGAGATCTGTCGAGCTCTTTTAGTCGCAACCAATACTAATTGGAAGCGGTTATCAACATTGGTTAAGCAATCTTCTACAGTAACTCGAGCCATAGCTCACCTCTAATATAAATCTGTATGTTTGAGTAGCAAAGTGCAACTTGGGCTGGTGCAATCCTATACATTGACAACCAACCTTTGATCGTTTTTTCTGTACCTGGGCGTTAGCGGGTTAAAATCTTGGCGTTATTTGCTATCGATCAACTTATCTAAATCCAAGTCAAGGGGTCGAATTTTATCACCTTCACCAGAAAGAATCAGCGTTAAATCGTCTAAAGCGAGGTTAAAATCGTCATTTAGCACAATAAAATGTGCTTCGCGGCAATGCGCCATTTCATCGTAAGCTTGCTTCATTCTTGCAGCGATAACATCTTCCGAATCACTTCCTCGACTACGCAATCGTCTTTCGAGTTCAGTCACCGAGGGAGGAAGAATAGAAACACTAACCGCCGCGGGCATTTGCTTACGTACCAATCTTGCCCCTTGCCAATCAATATCGAGCAAAACATTCACGCCCTTATTGAGCATTTCCTCAACCGCTAAACGAGAGGTCCCGTAGTAATTGCCATAGACTTGGGCGTACTCAAGAAAAACTCCTGTCTCAACCATTTCAAGGAAATCTGCCTTTTCCACAAAAAAGTAATCTTGCCCATCGATTTCATTTGCTCGCCGTTGACGAGTGGTGTGAGAAATCGACATTTTACAATTTGATGAGCCCGCTATCAGTGCCCTCGCCAAACTGGTTTTTCCAGCCCCAGAGGGAGCCGAGATAATAAAAAGCTTACCTGTCACGGGATTTTTAATACGGGTGTTAAAAAGAAGCCGCTAGTGTACTCAAACGGTAAAGCAGAATAAAGCTAGCTCGCTCAAAATTAGTGCTCTGCGTACTTTTATGTTACCACTGTCGTTTATCAAGTATCCTATTCACTTACAAGTGCACAACATAGTGTGCCTAAAGTTCTATACCCTGCTTCAACTCGATCTGACCAAGGGATTCCAAAACTAATGCGAACGAAATTTTTGTATTTTGCGCTTGGGGAAAATAAGTCTCCTGGCGCAATACTTATTTCGTGTTGCATCGCTGTTTTAAACAGCTGATAGCCATCAATTCCCGATGGTAACTCGACCCAGAGCACACCGCCCCCGCTAGGATCACTTATCTTGGTTCCTCTGGGAAAACTCTCTTGAACTAATGAAATTGCTCGTTGCTTATTAGTTTTGAGGACAGAACGCAATCTGCGTAGATTCCTATCATAATCACCACTGGCTATAAACTCGGATAGAGTCCATTGGTTTAGCAGGGATGAAGAACAGGATAAGGCCCGCTTTACTTTTTTGGCCTGATCATGAAAACGACCTGCTAAAAGCCAGCCTATACGATATCCTGGTGCAGCAGTTTTGGAAAATGACGAACAAGTCAACACACCCTCTCGCTGGGTGTGAGTTCGAGCTAGCCCACCACAACGCTCACCAAAATAGAGTTCTCCGTAAACATCATCCTCTATCAGTGGGATTTGACTATTTTCTAAGATGGCTGCTATCTGCTGGAGCTCATTTGGATCTTGCCAAGATCCCAGTGGATTACTTACCGAACTAGACATTATCAGAGCTTTCACGGGGTGCTTCTCGATGGCATGTCTTACGTCGGCAGCGGCAATACCATGTGCAGGACATAGCGGTATCTCTAACGCTTTCATACCCAGACTCTCGATCAACTCAAGCACACCAAAATAGGTAGGAGATTCAACTGCGATCACATCGCCGGTTGCAGCGACACACTGTAACGCGATGGCTATCGATTCTTGCCCCCCATTGGTAATTAGAACGTCTTGCGGATCTACTCTTATCCCTCGGTCTAAATACCTTGCTGCAAGCTGTCGGCGCAGCGCTGCAAACCCTTCCATTGGCGCATAAGTTAAAGCTCGCTCACCTGAGTTAGCTAGCACTCTCCTCATTATACGCGCCAACAGTTTATCTGAAGGATAAGCTGATGAGGGGTTTGCGAGACCCAGACCAATAGAGCCGGGCTGATGAATAACGTCAAATACCTCCTCGATAAGAATTTGCTTCTTTACTTCTCTCGGCCTAGTCACCAGCTCAGGCTTTCGCATATTGTCAGATTGTTGCAATTTCGCTTTCAGAAAATAACCAGACTTCGGACGCGATTCGATAACTCCCAACCGTTCTAATTCAATGTATCCTTGGCGCACAGTAGGAACACTGACCTTCAAAGAGCGACTAAGGGATCGGAGAGATGGTAGCTTATCTCCCGGGCGAATAGTGGACTTATCACTCATCCTAAGGATCATCGAGACAACCTGCTGGTAAAGAAACTCCCCTGAATCAATATGCAATCCTGTTGACATAAATAAACTCCTACAATCTAATCTGTTAAGGTTACATTTATACTAATCTGTATCTGTTAAGTAATCAGTTTTAGCTCTAAATTAAGCTTCTAGATTGATATTTACGAGGCTAACGCCAACATGAAAAACGTAATTTTGTACCTAAGCACGGTTTTGATTTGGGGCTCGACATGGCTAGCTATCGAGTTTCAACTCGGACACGCTACGGTATATGTATCGGTGTTTTATCGATTCGCGATAGCGGCCACTCTGATGTGGTTAGCTTGCTTGGCCTTACGAGTGCCAATGCGACTTACGATAAAGGATCAAGCCTTTGTTGGATTAATGGCCCTTTTCAATTTCAGTCTGAATTACGTATTGATATATCAATCTCAAGAGTACTTAACCTCAGCGATGACCTGTATCGTGTTTTCAACAATGCTACTTATGAATATCATCAATACCCGTCTATTTTTTGGTGACCATATCGACTCTAAAGTTTACACCGGGGCGTTTTTTGGATTAATCGGTCTGGTTGTGTTGTTTTGGGACGATCTTTCTTGGGGAGCAGAGGCAGGCTTACAAACCAATTCATGGTTAGGATTGGGCTTTGGTTTAGCCGCAGCATTGATTGCTTCTTTGGGTAATATGGTGAGCGTGCGAAATTCAAGAGCCGGAGTCAGTGTGTTCGCCGCTAACGCTTGGGGAATGCTCTATGGAACCCTCGCTTTAGGATTGATTATCTTAGTAAATGGCACGGGTTTCGCTTTCTCATTTGAGCCCAGTTACGTTGGCTCCTTAATCTACCTTGCCACGTTAGGTACGGTTGTTGCCTTCGCCACCTATTACATGCTGTTAAACAATATAGGGCCAGAAAAAGCCAGCTACACTATAGTTCTGTTCCCCGTTGTAGCGGTGGCTCTGAGCACCATTTTCGAGGACTTTAGTTGGACCAGCTATACTTTTGTTGGCTTTATTCTGGTACTTGTTGGGAACGCCATAATTCTTGCGCCAAAGCGGAAAATAGACCTAGCTGGCTCAGACAAGATGACGGAGCCAAGCTAGCTTACTAGCTTACTGAACGTTAGTTAAATCGTACTTAAAACCAAAAAAGAAACTACGAGGGGCGCCAGGAAAATAGCGCTCACCGGTAAATCCGGTAAAGTCAGCCCGTTCAGCATATCGTTTATCACTGGCGTTGAGCAAACGAGCAAAAATCGAAAAACGATCGTTCATTTGATAGTCTGCTCTAAGATTGAGTACCTCATGTCCGGGGTAAGTGCGCAGATTCTCAGGCTCTAAAAAATATTCACTAACGTGCATTAGTTCCAATTCGGCACTTAGCCTGTCAGTAGGGCTCCAAATAAGGGCCGTATTAAGTTGGCGCTTCGGTGCAGTATCAACGGTATTACCATTAATGTTTATACCGTTGGTGATCTGATCTGTTGCGTATTTGTGTTCGGCAATAGTAGCAGCCATCCTGAGTCGCAATGAGTCAGACAAGGTGTTCTTAAGCGCCATTTCTAAGCCTTTGCTCTCAATCCGATTACCATCAACATTGAAGAAGTCACTATCTCTGATGATGACATTGGTCTGATCAAGCTGATAAACAGTAAAGGCAAAATCCAAAGCACCACTTCGATAAATAAAACCAGCCTCAATATTGTTCGCGCTGACACTGTCTAGATCGGCTACCTGCTGATTCCTTTGCAAACGATAAAGCTCTGTCGCCTGCGGGGCACGAAAGGATTCAGATAAGGCGGCGTAAAAATTCAAATTGTCCGTTTGCCGATACTTTACTTCTAATTTCAGTGAGATATCAGAGAACGAGTCGTCTCGATCGGCAGGACGACTATACCTACACCCACCAAACCCGCAGACCGTGCCATCGTCACGGGTCCGCCCATCGAGAGCGAAATTGTCGTATTTATAGTCCAATCGTTCAAACCTGGCACCGCCGATAACACTGAGGTCTTGAGTTGGCATCCAATCTAGATGCGCAAAGGCCGCTAATTGCTGCGCATCGACCCGATAGTCATAATGGGTACCAACAGGGATGGTCGCCTGTAAAAAAGCGGATCCTCGAGTTGGCTCGTCTTGAGTTTGACGCAACTCTCCTCGCGAGAAATCTGCATCGATACCAGCAGCAATTTTGAACTCAGAACTGATCGCTTGCCTGTATGCAGATTGCCAGCCAAAACCGATTTGTTTGTTTTGCTCTAGTGGGTCACCGGGTAGGAAATGGAGTCTAAAATCCATATCAGTTGACCGAATATACGGGGTTACCTCGACACTTCTGCCTTGCTCCAAGTCTCGGCTGAGTTTACTCCATAATCTTATTGAACTTGTCTTTCTGAACGCTTCAGGATCAAGATTTTTACTGGAAAGTTCCTCATCCAAATAGCTATCCTTGCCAACAATGAAACCGGCAGTTTCTTGATCAAGGTAGGTTGCAGTTAAGCCGCTTGACGCTCGCCAGTCGCCATACTGACGACTGTCTCTCCAACTTAATTTATGTTGTCTGTAACCTGCGTCATCGCGAAATGAGTCAGTGTCGGTGCTAGTAAGATATATCGCACCTTCCGAGGTAGTGCTATCGTGCCCTGCGTAAGCAAAGCTCGCTTTTAGTCTTTTATAATTATCGGCTCCAAGCTCAAAAGAAACAGAGGGAATCGTAGACGTGGGTAATATAACGTTCACACTGCCCGTCAGGCTGTTAGAACCGTAAAACGCTGTGCCAGGACCTCTGACTACCTCTAGCTGGCTAGCTTGCTCAAAATGTGTATCGAATAGTTCATTTACGTTGCAAAAAGCAGGCCCCCTAACCGGTATGCCCTCCTCCATAACCAAAACATTACCGCAGGCTCCAGCGCCGGTAAGAACAGCGCTTCTTATTCCCGGTAGAGACTCTTGACCGTCACCGCGCTGTAAACTCACGCTTGGTACTTGATTTAAATCTTGCTGTACATGTTCAGCTTGCGTGCGTTGTAACTGCGAAAGACCTAGCACGAAAACATTTGACGGAGCTTGTAAAATGTCTAACTTTGATCGAGTCGAGACGATTACAATCTCTTCTAAACTCGGGTCTTTAAAAGCGACACTGGGTGCTTTGATTTCTTCACTAGCGTAAATCACGTTCATGCCTCCGCCATGTAAAATGATGGAAATCAAAGTGGTGAAAATCAAGGTGGAAAATTTATTGAAAGTATTCACAGAAATAGACAGACTTTTTGCTTTGCTTTAGAGCTAGAGAGAATAGCAGCTATAACTTGACTATGATGTTAACTGGCGGCTCTATATCAATTTAATTAGTAAAGAAAGAAATCTATAAACAATAAAAAACGCCTGCTCGGATACGAGAAGGCGTTTTAATGGTAAAAACAACGACGCTCTAAGCAGCGGCACTCTCGTCTTTCTCAACGTTCATGGAAGCTTGTAATATTTTCTCTCCCTCACCGAATTGATTGTGTAATCGAATCAAATTGTTGACCTGATAGAGTGATATGAGCAGAGAATAAATTGGTGCTAAGTAATTTTTCTTCCTGAGCTCAGCAAATTGCTCTTCAGACAAATCAGCTAGTTTAGCTTCATCTATCGTATTCAATCCTTTCAGCTTATTTACCTTGCCACCCTCGTAGGCAACTGCCACATCAATCGGCTTTATAAGACCTAATTCATTAATTGCCTTACAAAATTGGAAGGTATGAATATCATTCCTCATGTCTTGCTCAAGGATTTTCGTAACCTGAGACAAACGCGGCCCTGCTTTGTTATCGTCATCGAATAAAGGCTCACCCTCTTCTTTTGAAAACGCTTTATGCTCGGGGTCTATACCAATAGTAAATTGATTTTCTTGAGATGGATGTTTCATCAGAAAAAAGGGATATGTCATCATCGAGGTGGGCTGAAAAATACCCTTCCACTTTTCATCTCTGACCAATAAATTCTTTTCTACTTCCAAGGAAGTAATCGCCGAAATGACGATAGCACCATCTTGCTGAGACTCGGTCAAAAAAATGGGCATCTCACAGGCTGCTCGGCTCAATTCGGTAACCCTTAAACTTAAGATATGAGTATTTTTAGCAACTTTTACTGCTGCCGCCGTGTCTAATTTGAGGTCACCATGAGATTCTGGTGACAGTTCTACTAATTCTGCCATTTGTCTTATCTTTAATAATTCTGGTTATTCACCACCGGTTTAAGTGGTGTTGGCAAGCCATTTTTGAATATACTTTCTTTGGCTTGGAAGCGTTCATAACATTAGCCCAGCAATCTGTTGATTCTGCTCAATGCTGCGGTCAGCCTGATCCTGCTCCAATAACACATTCGTCGATTGGTAGCGCTCAGGCCAGAACCCCATACCATACAACACATATAGATAACTCGCAGCAGGAAATAGCTCAATTGCAGTATCTAAATTGGCTCCAGAGCGGCCCAACGATTCCGATATTACTAAATCTTCTAAAATAGGCCTGACAATATGAGTTTTATCTATCCAAGCTCGCCCGCAGAAGTCATGAGTTCGCTTAACCTGTTGGCATACGGTGCAATCTCACAAAGTGAATGATGCGTTGGTATCGGCGTTGAATCTACGGATTCAAAAACTGTGCAAGTATCGGCAGTAATGATCGATAAGAAGATAGAGTTCAGCCACAAATCGAGATGAAATCTCCCTAATAATAATGACATCGGCTGGAGGTGATTGAGCAAAGCTCACTCCAAGTATTAAAGACTAGCCTTTGTTGTAATAAAATATACCGCAGTATAAATTGAGGTTTTTCTTTGCATTCCGATTCCCATGAAAATCCATCAGCTTTTTCTACATCCCGTAAAGTCATTTGCAGCTCAGTCTGTTAACTCTTTAATTTACGATTCAATGGGACCCATTTATGATCGAAATTGGATGGTCGTAAATCCAGAGGGCAAAGCCTTGACTCAACGGGTGATACCTAAGATGTGTCTCATTAAATGCACGATAGAGGGCAATAGGCTAATCCTGAATGCCAAATCAATGCCTGAAATATCGGTCAAAGAGCCAACCAATCTTAAGGAAGTGACCGTATGGTCGGACACAGTCAAAGCTGGAGACTGTGGAGATGAAGTAGCCAGCTGGCTTTCACAATATTTAGGCAAAGCAGCTCGCCTGGTCAGAGTAACCGAGCAAACCAATAGGCAAATTGATCAAAATTTTGCGGCACCCAATGAATTGGTCGGATTCGCCGATGGATTTCCAACACTAATAGTTAGTCAAGCCTCTTTGGATGAGTTCAATTCTCAGATGGAAACAAAAATAGATATGAGGCGATTCCGCCCCAATATTGTTATTGCCGGCACCGAGCCCTTTGCCGAGGATTCTTGGAGTACTCTACGAGTAGGAGAAATTGAGTTTAGCCTGGTAAAACCCTGTTCGCGTTGCATCATGCCTTCAATTAACCCAGACAATGGTGAAAAGGAAATGCAAGTAAATCAGGTCTTACTAACCACCAGACGACGAGATCGCGAAACCTATTTCGGTCAAAATGCAACGCATAAAGGCGAGGGTACCATCTCAATCGGTGACTCCGTAGAGCTCATATCCTAACTTGCTAATCATGGCCTAAGAGCATCAAGTGTACGGATAACTTCGTCTGCTTCTTTCAATTTTTTTATCCGTTGAAAAGCACTTTCCGCTTGAGGGAAGGTGACTTTAAGAAATCCAAGCCACTGTTTGGCTCGATTACCCACAAAATTAGGATGTTGATTGGTGGATCTGGAAAGATAGGTAATAAACACATCTAACACCTGCGCCCATGTCAACGGGGTATATTTATCTGAGAGAGCTGCGGATTTGATTTGCATGGCTAAATCTGGCGTTCTCAGCACGCCGCGCCCCAACATCAAACTTTGCGCACCACTCTCGAGTAAAGCATTGTTAGCAGCATCAGCATTCCATATATCGCCATTTACAATTATTGGTACCTTGGCCTTGTCGGTAAAGTTCAGCACCCTCTTAATCTCGTGCCAATGTGCTGGTGGTTTGTACGCCATATCCTTGGTACGGGCATGAATACACAGCTCCGAGGCACCCGCTTCCACCACACCCTCAACAATTTCTTCTAAGTCATCCATGTGGCTAAAGCCCAATCGTATTTTTGCCGTAACAGGTGTAGCGGGATCGACCGCGTCCCTGACGGCTTCAACTATTTCTCTGACGCGCTGAGGTTCCTTGAGTAAAACAGAGCCGCCTTCTCGTTTATTGACGGTTTTGGAAGGACAACCAAAGTTTATATCAATACCTGGGGGCTTTAGCCTCCCTAGCCGCATTGCATTCACCCCCATCCACTTTGAACTACCGCCTAACAATTGCGTATAAACAGGGACACCTGACGATGTGTGTCCTCCGCTTAAAAGCTCAGGAGAGTAACGAAAGAAAACTCGCTCAGGTATGCGTTGCTCAGTCACTCTGACGAACTCAGTCACACAACGATCCAAGCCACCCAAAGAGGTAAACACCTCACGCATCTCAGCATCAATTACCCCCTCCATGGGGGCTAAGCAAATTTTGGTATCGGCAGAAAAGGACAAGTTAGGCTCCAGTGTGATCAGGCCGGCGATTATAAACCAGCCTGATCGTTTATGAAGCCGATAAACTAGTGCGTCTCGATGGACTTGTTTTCCACGGCAAGTACATAGTTAGCCACCGCCTTGAGTGTCTCCTCACCCAAATAAGACTGTGATGGCATCTCGGGGTAATCCTCTCTTTTTTTGACTGGATTAGCAATATAGGCGGCCAGGCCTTCTGGATTCTCAAAGTAGAGGGCTTGGATCTGTTGCACGGATGGACCGATCAAACGACCATTATAGGAATGACAACCCGTGCATACTCCCAGGTAGGCAATTTCACCCCTATCACTTGCCGCAATTTTTCGGGGGGCAACTGGTTCATCTAGCAGGTAGGTTTCGACTTCATCGGTATTGGTAAAGTCACATACTGCAAAGTCTTTCAAACCAGCCACAACATACTGTGACTGATCTAATATACAGTTGTCTTTACCCTCACTTACATGCACAACGTCTGGACTGCCGGTTTTAAACTCCAACGCCATTAGAGCTTTAACCTCAGCTATAGTGTCGTAACCATTATTCAACATCGTATTGTTTAAGACAGCAACGCTGTCTGGATTTGGCTCAGACTCTGGATCAGCCGTGATGTTTGCGGCATTGGCGTGATCGACAATGAGGATGCCCGCTGTCTTATTGTCGGAAATTATATTGTCTTCGACAATGACTTGATCAGCCGCCATTATTAACACCCCCGTGCCCGCTGGTATACCCGCCACCGTGGAGCCAGGAGCGCCAAAATTTGGATGATTATTCCCTGATATCCAGTTGTTTCTGATGATCACGTCATAAGTCGTTTTGATTGGCAAACCAGGCGTGATAAACGCTAGGATGCCACCGGTATTATTGTGCACAAAATTGTTCTCCACGATAGCGTGACGTGAATTCTCAATTTCGATACCAGCCACTGAATCGAACACATCATTGTGGGCAACATGAATATTGTCGCTCATGCCGATGTAGATCGCTGCATCCTCAATACCAGATATGACATTATGCTCAACAATCCCGTTTTTACCCAACTGGGGAAAGATTCCGTAAACACCAGTATCAGCAATTATATTGTTTCTGATTTCAAAATTATTGCCAGCCTGGCCCATTATGCCATTGCCCTTGTAGCCAGTAATGTAAAGGTTTTCGACCACAACGTTGTTGCCAGAATAGAGAATTGCATCATTTAGTTTGCCGAGACCATCCATGCGTGCACGCTTGCCCTCCTTAATCACTCCGATGAGATGAATACTATCCTTATCGATATATACGGTCTCACTATAAGTGCCTGGCATTATTCGAATCGTTGTGCCTGGTTGGGCATTTTTAACCGCCTCCTGTATCGACTGACCTTGCCTGACAATCACCGTAGATTGGTTTGCTATTCCTGCTGGACCATCCAAAGTCTCTTGCTTGGCTTGCAGGTCCTCATCCTGTTCTGAGTTATAGCCTCCGGTAAAACTCTTCTCAACTTGGGTTACCGGAATACTGTTTGCAACAGCAGACTTTTTTCCGAAATGGTGTCCGGCAAAGGCCGCGGCTAAGACTGCCAATAAGGCTATAATTTTCATCTTCATGCCTTTTTCCTCATTAATGGTTTAGGGCTGTGTTAAATGACCCGGTTGATTTATGTTTGTAATCAGTAACAATTTCAATCGATAGGCCGCTAGGAACCTCAGTTGGTAGCTCCGGCATAAATCGCTCGTCACTTAAAGACTTCATAAAAGTCACCAGCAAATCGATTTCATTATCTTGCAGATCAGGCGAGGTGATGTGCCAATGGATATACAAATGATTATTTTCTGGAATAGCGTGACCTCGTCCTTTATTGTAGAACTCGGTAGCCTCACGCAGGGTAGAGAAGTTACCTCTGTGCATATATGGCGCTGTGCTTGAGATATTTCTCAAAGTAGGCACCTTAAACCCACCACGCAACTTACGTAGATCAAAGGTGTTTTCCGCACCGATATCAAATGGCCTATTATCTATTTCTGGTACGCCGATCACCGCCACTTGATTATTAGTAAATAAGGGGGGGGTGTGACACTCAGAGCATCGAGCTACAAAGGAGCGAAAAACATTCAACCCTTCTACTTCCTCTTTACTCAGCGCATCGTGATTTCCATGAGCATATTGATCGTAACGACTATTTAAAGAAATCAACGAGCTTTGAAACGCAGCAAGCGCTGTGTAGATATTTTTTAGCGTTATGCCATCCACAAAAGTCACATTAAAAAGCTGTCGGTAAGTATCATTTTGACGCAAATCAGCCAAAAGTTGCTGAGGACTATTGTTCATTTCTAGTTCCGAAAACAACGGTGTTTGCACTTGTTGTTCGTATGAATTGGCACTGGCGTCCCAATTGAATGTTGTCAGAAATGCCGAGTTCCAAAGCGAAGGAGCAGAACGCATCCCGCGTACACCATTGGGTCCTCGAGATACGGCGAGACCGTCGGTAAATCCTTTCTCAGGCCGATGACAGGTTGCACAAGAAACGGTTTTACTTGAAGACAAAATCGGGTCGAAAAATAAGTAACGTCCAAGATCTATTTGTTGTGGCGTGAAGCCATCACGATGCGCAGGCAAAGAGGTTTGCGTACCCCCAACACCTCTCCCCTGAGTTGAGGAATAAAATTGATAAAGTGTTTTCAGCCTGCAAAGACCATCCTCATCAATGCCAAAACCTTGTGGGCAAAAATCTTTTAGCGCAAAGTCTCTTTTGGCTACTTCATCTGTATGTCCCTCAGTAACAGCAATGAGTAGCAACAAACTTAGGATTAGAAATTTATTTGTCAGGTTTTTTATCATGTCCACTAATCACTTTCTGAGTTTATAGAGGAAATATAGGCAAACACGTCCCTGATTTTTTGAGGGTCCCTGACCGTTTGTGCCATCATGGCCATTTGACGACCAAAGCGATTACGTTTATCCAATCCTCGCTTACCTTCGACATAATATAAATATTGCCGCATTAAATATTGAGGATCGATCCCTGCAAGCCTGGGTGAATTTAGGCTCTTATTGCCTTGAGCTTTGTCGCCATGACAGCCACCACAACTTGATTGATATTGCTTATATCCCAATGCGGCATCACCCGCCGAGACACTATTCTTATGGCTCGGCATACTACTTAAATAGTCCGCTATGTCATTGAGCCTTTGTTCATCAATTCCCTGACTTTCAAGTGTAGTAGAGATCGCTGCCATTTGTGCTGCATAGCCATCTTGCTTACCTCGAATACCTTGTTGATATAGAGCTACTTGCCTGACGATATAGTCCGCTTGTTGACCCGCCAGCGCGGGTGAATTCAGTCCGGCGACCCCGCTGGCATTCTCTCCGTGGCATGCGGCGCATACTTTTTGATAGTCCTTGCTAGCGTCATTCGCTGACACTGAGCTGTTTGATAACGCCGAAGCGCAGAAGAGCATCACAAAGCAACAATAAGACCGTAATCTGAACATTGGTTCCTAAAACATGGATTGAAGAAGATCTCATACTGCCCTGATGAGCTTATCCTTTCTAACGAATTCTGAAAATAATCATGCTTTTTCAGAATTCGTCAGCGAATCTTCTCTGTATTCAGTAGGGGTTTTTCCTGTTTTAGCTTTAAAGGCGGTATTGAAAGAGCTGAGCGAACGAAATCCTACATCCAACGCTATATTAAGAATTGCCTCGTTGGGATTACTGTTATCAGCGAGTTTTCGACATGCTTCTGCCACCCTGTATTGGTTTAGGTATCCATTAAAGTTCCGATAACCCAGACCTTGATTGATCACCTTTCGAAGTTGGTGTTCGGGACATTCGACTTTCTCTGCTACTTCTCCAATCGTCAAACTCATTTGTCGATAAAGATTCTTGTTCTCCATCAGTTCGGCTAGTTTAGCAATAGTCTTATCATTACCTTCGTCTGTTACACTAGATCGCGGTTGCTGTTTCAATTGAGACATTTCACTAAACGCAAGCTGTCCGACCTTCGGTCTCAAAAGAAATAGATTTACTGCTATGCACGCACAAGCAACCCACACAAACTGCAGGTCTTGCCACCATTGAGCATTAGGAAAGACAACTTCCCTAATCAATATTAATAAAAAGCTATAGCCACCAGCAAAAAGACAAAACCACAATCTCAAATCTCTTCGAGACTGAACCAGATCGTCCCTCCAGGTTCGTAAAACATAAAAAATTGCCCACGCCATTAATAAAAACTCCAAAGCCTGCGGAAGAGCAAATAGTACCAAGAACTGCCAGCCATCTGCGCTGAGCCCAAGTGCTCTTGCAATAGTGGGAGGTAAAACTGTGCAAACTACTAAACTAAATTTTGACGCACTTAATGAAAATTCATCGTCAAACAAACTCCCGCAAAAAAGCCACAGAGTTCCGGGAACTAAAGTCTGCCAGGACATATGTATTTGAATTGCCCACTCGCTTTGCAGGAACGGACCCAACACATAAGCAATCACTCCAGAAACAAAAACCAACAGAATCAGTCGGGTCTTATCTACCGTCGTTATTCCAATAGACAACAAAACAAACAACAGACAAAGTTGAGAGAGCGCTATGGCACTGAATAAATGAGCTAAGGAAAAGTTCAAAATCTGCAACGTTTTTATTTGGTCCTCCTCAAATGATACCCAAAATCATGGTCGTAGGATTGATTTTTTTCGACGCCAAAGTTACCCTCCAGCGCGTCGCGATCTGCGGCTTTAATTTTGATTAAGGAAAGATAATGAAAAAATACCAAACTATAAAACTACTTCCGATTCTTGTGCTTCTTGCAATGACGACAGGTTGCGCCTCAATCACAAGAGGCACCAGTGATGCTCTGGTTGTTAACTCAAATCCATCTCAAGCGCTCGTCAAAATCGTTAGAACGAACGGCGAATTTACAAAGAAGGAAATAAAAAACAATAGTTTTCAAGAGAACAAGGGCGAAGGTCCAATCGTCGGCAAGACCCCCGCTAGTTTCAGTCTAGCTAGAAAAGGCGAATACAAAGTCACTATTGAAAAAGAAGGATATGAGATAGCTGAAATATTAGTATCCAACAAAGTCAGTGGTGCGGGTGGCGCAGGTATGGCTGGTAATTTACTGTTCGGCGGCATAATCGGCGCTGGTGTTGATGCTGGTAGCGGTGCCATGAAAGATCTGACACCTAACCCAATTGATGTTACGCTGATTAAAAAGTAAGGCATTGTTCTTACCCCGGGTGGCTCGGCATCTGAGTCACTCATTGTTAGCTGACAACGATCGTCTGCTAAACAACCTACCATTGATCATCTCGCAATAATCTTTCTTGTCTACTTGATAAAGAGCTTCTAAACTTACTATATCCCTAAAAGCTTCCCGTATGACCACATGTTAGAGTTTTCGAGGATCAGAGCTACCATATTGTCATCTCCTTAACCAAGCGATGCTAGACTCCGCAGCCGAGGTAACTAGGACAAAACAATGAAGCGTCGCTATTTTATTATTGGCGGATCTTTGGTATTTATTGCCAATTCACAAAAATCCTTAGCAAACTCGTCTAAAAACTGGATCCAAAAAGCATCTATTCCAATACAAACTCAATAGCTATATCCTGCGGTTCACCAAAATCGAATTTATGTGGCCGGTGGAATAGCCTCTAAATTTGGGATTCGCTATTTTACTGATCGCTTTTTTAGCTATTCCTCAAAGGACGATCTGTGGCATGAGGAATCAAGGCTTCCTGAAGATCTGCACCATGCCGCGCTGGTAAGTTGCAACGATAGACTGTTTCTAGTGGGGGGATTTAATGGAAGCTATAGGCATGTTTGGAAAATGCGAGATCGAGTTTACGAGTATGTAGACCATAAATGGGTTGAGCTAACTAACCTACCGCAGCCTCAAGCAGAGGGTGTACTCACCTGTCACGAAGGACAAATTCATTTAGTATCAGGTCAATCCCCAAGAAGTGAAAAGAACTCCGAACGTCACCACCACATTGAAGTTAGTAGGCATTTAGTTTGGGAACCCAGTTCAACCAAATGGGAATCCGCAGCACCTATGCCCCTGCCTCGAAATTCAGCCGCAGGGGGTTGGGCCTCCAATCAATTGATTATTACTGGCGGACGCAATGCAGCTTGCAATTTTAATGCCACCCATATCTACGATAAAAAAGAAGATCGATGGCGTGATGCAAAACCACTTCCTTTACCACAGGCAGGCACTGCTAGTGTCTCAGTGGATGATGGAATAATCGTGTTCGGCGGAGAGATCTTCGTTCCTAAATCCGGTGTGTTCAAAAATGTTTGGCGGTATTCACTGAGTAAAGATGAATGGACCCCAATGCCAGATATGCCAACTCCAAGACATGGAATTGGTGCTGGAAAAATAGGTAACAAAGTATACGCAGTCGGCGGAGCCACTGCACCCGGTGGAAACGGTACCACCGATGTAAATGAGATGTTGGAAATTTAAGCCAGTGAAAGTTTAACGAATAAACACATCAGGCCAATTATCATTCCCAGTATGAAAAGTTAACCGGGTAGCTTTCGAAGAAGCAGAGCCGACCTTCCATAAAAAGATTTCGTAATCTTTGGTGTCATGCTCGTGATCTTTAGGGCCACGACTGGCACCAAAGACCATGTATTCCCCATTAAAGGAATCTTTTGGCCAATACTCGTGACTGAATTCTCCATCTAAATCGATCATCGTTTCGCTCTCCAGACTATCTGGATCGATTCGCATGATTCTCAATGATTCGGCGTCAGGGTTAACTTGGTATAGATAATCACCGCCTGTGGACCATGCCAGTTCACACCCATTCATCACCCCTTTGATTTTGTTTCCAAAGGAAAGAGCAGTACCCCAGTGACCTGTGTTTGTTCCTATGTGAGCCTGCTTTGCGGTGAATGCGAGCGAATCTTTTAATGGATTATATGTGGGGTTTTGTAATGGTGATTTCGGCGGCATCATGTTGCCTAGGCCACTTTGAAACACAGTCTCAGTTGCTAAGGTATTTACATTGACTTTCTGAACCCGGTCGCCTTTGTGAAGGTACGTGATTTCTTCGTTATTGATCCAACGAGGAGCAGTTCCCTGTTGGCCAATTTGCTTTTCTGTACCTGTATTCAAATCAAGCATGTAGATGTCCCATGCAACCGTATTGCGTTGCGACACCCATGGTTGATGAGCACGAGAGAAAACAATTCGATTACCGTCTGGCGAAATACGCGGATATGTCTCAGTATGTTCGTGCCTGGTGAGTTTATCAAGCTCGAAATTAGCTAAGTTAAGCTTAAAGATATCGTGATTTCCGTCTCTATTTGAGGAAAATACAACAAAGCCATTTAAACTAGTCACGTATTCTTTAGATAGAGCCCTCCAATCCTCGATATTTTCGGCGGTTCCACCAGCATCAGGAGCAGACACCGAGCCCAGTTTGCTGGCGGCCCAAAGCTGATAGCCCAAAAAGCCGGTACCCACAAGTAAAGTTATACCCGCCCCAACAAATGAAGCGATAGCAATGAATTTCGCTCTAGCCTCAGAACCCACAGCCTCCGCTACTAATGCCGCTCTCTTACCCTTACGATTTAGCAGAATGAATACTGCCAATAAAAAACCACCAAGCGTATATTCCATTAGTTGACTCCAAATATGCACACAAAGAAGAGTAACGAAAGCAGACCCTTGATCAATCACACCAAGTAATTGAAAAATCAATGCTCCGCCTGCCTCATAAGCACCAAAACTCATGAATGTTGGAATTGGCAAACTTGCCCCGATTTCACCGCCGATTAAAGCGCCTAATACATGAGTTGAGGGCAGTTCTGCGAGCGACTCAAATGTTGGTTCGGCCACAGCCTTAAATAGAAGAAAGAGACCGAGATATTTCAGCAGCCTTATCAAGATGGAAATCGAGAGAATAGAAAGAGTTTTGCCGCCATTATGTACGCTCATCAAACTGCTGGAAAATTTCTGCAACAAGACAAGCGCCTTAGCTTTAAATGACTCATCTGACCACAGAGTACCGAATCGATCGGTTACGACTTTGGTAAACCAAGGCGTTATTTTAAACAGCCCGATAAATGCTATTAGCGATACTATGGTCGCCATAAGCATTGTCCCAATAGCCCAGCCCTGTACTCCGTCGCCAGTAAATTGATACAAAACTATTCCCGCTACAACTGTTAACAATCCGATAAAGTCGAAAGCCAAGCTTATCGTCAAGGAGCTCACACAGTGCTCAAGCTTGACGCCGTAGCCTCGATTTAACAGAGCAACATAACCCAACTCGCCGAGTCTGGCTGGCAGCATGTCTACCACCATATTTCTGATGCCAGTTATTAAGCACATTTGTCGCAATGCTGGCACATTAGCTTCTCCGCTTAATTGCAGCAACATGCGATATCTAATCGCTCTGAATACCAATGCTAATAAGAAAAGAGCAACGAAAATAACGATATATGACGAAGAGGTGTTTTGTAAGGCTGCCCAAACACTAGGCCGATCAGCGTCCTCTATCCCTGAGTTCACCATCTGCAACAACAATGCCACTATAGCGAATGAAACGCCAATGGACACACCAAGTTTTAACAATTGTCTAAACATCTTAAAGAGACCTAAGTACTCACACCGTAAACAAAGCGATTAAGAATGAACAGTGTCTGAAAAGACTAAATAAAACTAGGTTTCTTTCCTAGACTTAATAATTCTCATCGGCACCCCGGCTACTACGTCATAATCAGCAACCGACTTGTTTAACACCGTACTAGTGCCAATGATGCAACCAGTTCCGACTGATACACCATCCATTGTTTGAACATTACTGCCAAACCAAACATTATTGCCAACTTTTACGCCTCCCTGAGAAAACATACCCTGTTGCTTGAAAGGTGTATCAAGCTCTTTTGTTCCATAGGGACCAGAGCCAATGAAATAGCAAAACGCGCCAATTAATACGTCATTACCAATCACCACGTCACTGTCTTGCATGGCATGCACCAGAGTACCGATGCCGACAGTACAATGTTCGCCAATGGTGATATCACCACTTTTACATGACAAAACTACATTTCTGCTGATAATAGTATCTTTGCCAATATTGATGCCTAAATTGCCTTCGCCCTTGGCATCGAGCACAGCTCCGTCATCGATGATCACATTATCCGCGATGGCAATTTTGCTGCCATGGCGAATCGTGACGCCCTGTCCAAAAATTACGTTTCTACCGACGGACCCTATGACAAAGGGGTATAAAGACTTTCTAAGCACCAAGCCTAGCGCACCTGGAACCCATGACGAAAACAACATAATCAACTCAAACTTGATTAGGTACCAAACGCTATTTGTGCCCAAAGCCAGATCTTGATAACGAGCGAAGGCCGATTTACTTGAATCAGTCAGTTGCTCATGCAGTGTACCTTGAGGAGCCTTATTGTCGTTCATTAGCTTATCGTTTTATCTTCTAAACCAACACCGATTAGACATTAAACCACGATTGGAAGAAACCAGAATCAGAGATTTTTTATCAAATGCTCACACTTCTTTTGAGCAAAACACGAAACAACTGAACGCCTCAGTATGCTGCAATACTTTTACTTTACTTTGACACCCTTAAGATCCAATTCAATTTCATTCGAAGACTCTATTTTTAGAATTCCTTTTCCTTTATCGGCTTGTTCAACTTTGAGCTTTTCTGCAGCACCGCCAATCATGGTTGATTTGCCCAGACGCACCTCTAGGTCACCCTTGCCCTCCTCCTCTATCTGAACTCCTTCTTTACTACCATTGTTATCCACAGCCAATAACTGAGACAAAAGCACCCTTACACTGCCACCGTTTTCTTCAGAGACTTTGATACCTTCGTTAAGGTTACTGGCCGCCTCCAACAATTTGCCATTGAATACGATGTCTCCTTTACCTTGCTCATCGAAATCAAAACCCTCATCATAATTATGGTTCGCATCTGTATTGGTTAAATTGATCATTATTGAACCTTCGTCAGCTTCATCGATATCAAAACCATCGTCTAAATCCGGGCTGCCCTCATCGTCGCACTTGCTGCCATTTTTAAACTTTACTAAATCACAATAGGCGCCATTATTGAGGAAGGCACTTTTATCAATATTAACCACAACGTCACCAGAACCAGCCTCATCTAGCTCCATACCATCTGCACCGGCCTCGTAAAACAGAGAGTTAGAAATATTCATGTAGATACTTCCAATACCTCGCTCATCCACTCGAAATCCGTCTCCATCTTGCCGTCCATAACCAACATTACGAATAGACACGCTATCCAGATCAACATAAATTGACGCGCTTGACCCTTTGCCCTCAGCGTTATTACCACCACCGCATATACTTCCAGTGGAGCAATCTGAGACATGCACTCCATGCCCTCCCACTCGAGCAATTGAGACGTTTTTTAAAGACACGTTTAAATCTTGCGCAAACGACGCAGGTACCCCCACATAGATAGCACTTCCGCCCACCTGTTTGTCTGGATCCTGAGAAATTTCCTCGGCATTACCGACGAAATTTATACCTTGAACAGTCAGATCAGCAATCGACTTCATCGACAGAATATGGTCATTGCCCACTATCTTTGATCCATCGATCCATTGGCCAGCGCCTAAAATATTTAGCTTTTTCACATCCTCTACTATCAAAGGACTTAACAGCTTAATGGATCCCACCGAGGCGTCTATTTCTACAGTAGTCTTACCACTCAGCAGCGCGGCCCTCAAAGAACCTTGACCACTATCATTTGCGTTGCGCACAACAATTTTGTCCTCGTTACTGAGTACATTAAATGTGGATATTAGTAATAATGGGGCGATAATCAGAGGTACAAATACTTTCATAATGCTTAAAGGTGCGATCTAAAATGGGCTAGGGTAGACTTGTCTAATCACCCGCTTAGGCTAGACTAGACTGTTTACAAAATTGTTACCATCGACCCTAATTGTGCGAACTAAAAATAGGTCGGCTTTGAGACTATAGTCCAATAGTAGATCGAATTCCTACTCACCTCAGAATCTATTCATTACAAAAGCTAGCCCAAACAAATGATACTAGACCTTTTTCACTGGAGCCTTTTACTCGTTGGATTTAGTATCTTTTCGTGCCTTATTTTGCTAGTTGCGTATCTATGGTTTCTCCCCGATATGCGAAAAACACCGATCTCCAAATGGGCGTGTTTTTTTCTGCTATTAGGTCTTGTGGCTCTTCAATACGCACATGGACTCTTCTTTTCACAGTATATTCCACTGATTGAGTATCGGGCCTATGGAATTTTACTGACCTTGATTCCTCCGAGCTTTTACTTTTTTAGTCGAAGCATATTGTTTATTGAAAAACATCATACCTTCCGCTGGCAGGATTCCATTCATCTACTCCCAGTGGTTGTCGCAGTTTTCTTCCCAGTTGCCTATCTGCCTGCATTTGCTTTTTGTTTTGGCACGGGTTACACATTTTGGTTTGCGAAAACCGTGTACCAAATGCGAGATCATACGCGCCGATTTCACTATGAACTGTTTTTTTTCGGCCTATTTGCCGTTATGGCGCTGGGTGCCCTAGTGCTTGGTTTATTACTTCCCACGATCAACCCTGCGGTTTTCTATACAGCCTACGCAAACGCGATTTCAATTGCTCTTTTGCTAATCGTTGCTGCACTCATATTTTTCCCAGAGTTACTCAGTGATATCTTACTGGTGAGTGAGCTTGCGTATACTAAATCGAGACTGAACGATGTAGATGTAGACACAAAGTTACTCGAGCTAGAGAAACTAGTCGTACTAGACAAACACTACCAGCATGAGGATCTGAGTTTGACTGTGTTAGCGGAATTAATGGACCTCTCTTCTCACCAACTTTCAGAATTAGTTAACACCCACATTGGATATGGTTTCCCGAGATACCTCCGAGAGCAACGAGTGAAACAAGCCCAACGACTACTAGTCTCTGAACCCAACTCTTCTATTTTGGCGATTAGCATGGAAACGGGGTTTAAATCACAATCGAACTTTTACACTGCATTCAAAGAGATCACTGGTGTCTCGCCCGGTCGATATAGGAAAGAAAAATCCTGATTTATAAACCGAAACAAGAGTAAGCGATTGTTTTAAATAAAAATAATATTTTTCTATTGTTCAATTACACGTTAGGAAGAATGTGCGATTGATAGGTCATAAAGTTTTTCTAAATCAACTAACGGAGAAGCTTTTATGTTTACCTCAATTGCCTACGCCACATACATATTTATCAGTGTTTTCATTACCATTCTTGTCTCAAGGACTCTTAGTAAGAATGGTGAGGTTTATCTCATAGACGGTTTCGGTGGCGACGAACAACTGGCCAAATCAGTAAACCATATGTTGGTAGTTGGTTTCTATTTACTTAATTTGGGATTTGTATTGCTTCGTCTACAGGCATCAAATGATTTGAATAGCCTTGATCAACTTCTACTGTATATCGCCAACAATATAGGCATGGTGATGTTTATTCTCGGTGGAATGCACTTTCTAAATATGTTCCTAATTCACCGTTTTCGTCAGGCCCAAATCGAACGAAAGCTAAACGAGCAAGCGGTACTAGGCACCGAGTAATTTCTGCCTGCTAATAAATCACCGAAACCTCACGAACCGGCACAAACATCTGAACTAGATTTGTCTCAGCAAATTTAGCAACAGCAGAGAATATTATGAACAAAGAACGATTAAGCTCAACCCAACGTAAACGACTTGGATACTATGCTTGGGCTGGACCACTTTTTGGTCTAGCACAGGTAAATATCGCATTTTTAGTTATCGTACTATTTGAAATAATCACCAGCACTAGCTCTGCCAGCCTAACGCTCAAGGACGTATTCCATTTTTTTCTATTTTGGGGTGCAGTCAACTTATACGGAGTGTTTATGTGCTATCTAATAGGACTGCTGCCTGCGGTAATAACTGGAGCGGTAGCTGTTCGGTGTAAGCATAAAAAGGATGAAGCCATTTGTGCTGCTCTGGTGGGCGCCAGCCCGTATGTAGCCCTCTATATCATCGGGATAGCCTTAGATGGATTTGACACAGATTGGGGAGCCTGGTTGATAGTAGCTCCAATTGGCGCCATCGCTGGAGCACTCTGCGCTTGCACCAGACGCACAAGCGCAGATCAAAAACCACCCGTTATTTCTTCAACGCAGCAGCCAATTTAGCGGCCATGGCATTGTTAGCCATAGGTTTACTAGATGTTTGCTGTTTGCCGCGAGGAGCGTGCCGTTGCTTAGCAAGTCTCCCGGCTGGCTTGGAATCATGCGATCTAGCCCCTCTGTCGCGCTGCTCTTGCTTAGTGTCTTGTAGGCGCATTGTCAACGCGATTCGCTTGCGTTGAATATCCACCTCCATCACTTTTACTTTTACAATTTGACCCGCTTTCACTACGGTATGAGGATCCTCGACAAATTTATCGGCCAAGCAAGATATGTGCACCAATCCATCCTGGTGTACACCAATATCAACAAATGCACCAAAGTTAGTGACGTTGGTCACCGTGCCCTCAAGAATCATATCCTCTACTAGGTCTTTGATTTCTTCAACACCGTCTTTAAGGTTTGCGGTCTTAAATTCCGGTCGCGGGTCGCGTCCAGGCTTATCAAGTTCTTTTATGATGTCGCTTATTGTTGGAACACCAAATTGCTCGGTTGTATAATCTTGCGGATTCAAAGACTTAAGAAACGCCGAGTCCCCAACAATAGAGTTTATTTCTCTGCCATTTTTCTTCGCGATTGCTTCAACCACTGAGTATGCTTCTGGATGAACACCCGACGCGTCCAAAGGGTTTGAGTTCTCAGAAACTATTCGCAAGAAACCAGCCGCCTGCTCAAATGTTTTATCCCCTAGGCGTGGTACGTTTTTTAAGTCTTCTCGCGAGCTAAATTCACCGTTACTGTTTCGATACGAAACGATATTGGTCGCTATCGTTTCATTCAACCCAGAAACTCGTTTAAGTAAAGGCATCGACGCCATATTTAAATCAACACCAACGTCATTTACGCAATCTTCGATGACAACATCGAGTTGTCTACCAAGCTCATATTGGTTGACATCGTGTTGATACTGACCGACCCCTATTGATTTTGGTTCGATCTTTACTAACTCAGCAAGCGGGTCTTGTAATCTACGAGCGATGGAAACGGCTCCGCGAATAGTCACGTCGAGATCTGGAAACTCTTTAGCGGCAAATTCCGATGCAGAATACACCGACGCACCAGCTTCATTCACCATCACTTTTTGCAGTTTTAGCTCAGGAAATTTTTTAATCAAATCACCGGCCAGTTTATCCGTTTCTCTCGACGCCGTGCCGTTACCTATCGCGATTAGTTCAGCACTATACTTCTTGGCTAACACAGCGAGCTGTGCGATTGATTGGTCCCATTGGTTTTTTGGTGCATGTGGGTAAATAGTGCCTTGATCCTTATATTGACCGGTCTTATCAACCACCGCAACTTTCACTCCGGTTCTCAAACCAGGGTCGAGGCCGATAGTAGCTTTGGCACCGGCTGGTGCAGCAAGTAAAAGGTCTTTCAGGTTAGTGGAAAAAACCCGGATCGCTTCCGCTTCGGCTTTTTCCTTCAGACTCATCATAAGGTCGCTACTAACATGCAGTAAAACTTTAATCTTCCATGTCCAACTAACCACCTGAGCCAACCATTGATCTGCCGGCCGCCCCATTGAAGCGATTTCAAATCGCTTAGCAATCATTTGCTCACAAGGATGAGACAGATCACCGCCCCATCCACCATCTGGAGCTTCAATATCAAGGCCGGACATTAAAATGCCTTCATTTCTACCTCTAAAGATTGCCAAGGCTCGATGAGAAGGGATGTTCTTATAGGGCTCTTTATAATCAAAATAATCGCGATATTTAGCGCCTTCTTGTTCTTTATCTTTGGCGACGCTAACGCTGATGACGGCCTTTTCTAGTAGATACTCACGCACCTGACTCAGCAGAGCAGCGTCTTCAGAAAATCGCTCCATAAGTATGGCTCGTGCACCATCTAAAGCGGCTTTAGTGTCTGCCACCGGAGTTTCATCTGAATCATTTAAGTAGTTTTGAGCCTCATGTTCGGGATTCAAATTGGGATCGCCAAGTAAGGTATCAGCCAATGGCTCCAAACCAGCTTCAATTGCGATTTGACCTTTTGTCCGTCGTTTTGGCTTATAGGGCAAATACAGGTCTTCGAGTGTGGTTTTTGTTTGAGCTGCTAAAATTAATTTACCCAATTCGTCGGTTAACTTGCCTTGCTCATCAATACTCCCAAGGATGGTCGCTCTGCGCTCTTCCAATTCACGCAAGTATTTTAATCGCTCTTCCAAAGTCCTTAGTTGAGTATCGTCAAGACCACCCGTTACTTCCTTTCTGTATCTAGAAATAAACGGGACTGTGGCTCCTTCATCGAGGAGGGTAATGGCGGCACTGACTTGTGCTTGATTGACAGTGGCCCCAGAGCCAGAGAGTTCGCTTGCGATACGTAGTTCGATGGATTGCATAACCGAAGAATTTGCTGCGTTAAAAAACGTCGTAGATTACCACAAACTTCCATCACAAATATTTTTTTGGTAGTGGGTTAAGGAGTCCGCAGAGATGGGCTAAAAAATCGAATAGTTAAATTTGATAATCTAATTATGCAAACGATTACCGTTACTTTTTTTAACTTTACGCTATTGCGATTTCCGTCAATTAGGTGACAATATGGCAACCTCTAGCAGGAATAACTAGATCACTCAAACTGACAGCCGAAGCGGAGTACCGATGGGCTCAGGGTGGAGAGCGAACCTCACTGTTCTTCGGAGTATCGGGCAATAATATGGAAGTAAAGGGTATGTATATGGCGTACAAAATTAATATATCAGACCTCACAACGGCACAACTGAGCGCGTCGTGCTTAGTAAAGATCACAAGGTTTGCTGTGGCGCTAGAGCGACATAATGGTAAGGTGCTTAACCTTAAAAATGAGCATGTGCTTCGCGAACTAGTTAAAGAAGCAAAGGCAGCGGATACAACAGAACTCGATGACCTATATCGCTCACTAAAGCTTGAGATTAGCAAACATATTAACAGCCCTAAATTCATCAAACACATGGATGATTTCGATCACATCTATGCGGGTAGTGGCCCATCACAAACAACGGATTGGGCACTGACAAACTAGTTCGGCGGGAGGGTTATCCAAAGCTCTCTAACTATTTACTCTCGTTATTTAAACGCCCTTAAATTAAAAGACAGTTTTGCCGAGTAACTTGTGATAAGTTCTTGCTTTACCAACCATCGAGAGAATCAAAAGAGCCATGTTTTTGTGCTTTAAAGTCCCCAGACTAATCAATGGAACACGCGCTGCAGGAAGCGGCAAAAGAATCTTTAACATCCGCCGTGTTTATTTAATCATATCAATGATTGGTGCCCTCGGCTTAGACGGAATAACACACGCCTCAGAATCGAAGTTAAGTTTTAAGCGTTGCAGTGTACTACTCTCATCAGGCGCTATGGAAATTGATGCCCAATGCGCGACTTTTGAAAGAAATGAAAATCCCAAGGACACTGAAAGTCGACGTATAGCATTATCGGTCATAAAGCTTCCTTCCCACTCGCCTGAACCCGAGCCCGATGCTTTCACTGTAATACAAGGTGGTCCCGGGGGTTCTTCCATCGATTTTGCTGTGGCTTACAGTCGAGTATTTGAGGAAATCCGCAAGAAGCGCGACATCATTGTAATTGACCAAAGAGGCACGGGCAGATCCAATAAACTCACGTGTGAGCTACCGGAGGAATTACGTAATACCTTCAATCTGGATCTTATTCAAAAAGCAACACAGAAATGCCTGAACGAACTGTCAAAAGAGAACGATCTGAGGTATTACACGACCAGTATCGCCGTTGACGATCTTGAGGCACTAAGGATCGCTGCTGGGTACTCGCAACTAAATCTCTACGGCGTATCTTATGGTACTCGAGTGGTTCTTCATTTCCTAAAAAAATACCCTTCCAGTGCTAGAACCGCTGTAATCGACGGTGTAGTTCAAACTGGCTTAAACCTCGCTGGTGGAGAGATCGCAAGACGCTGGGAAGATAGCTTTGAGGCTCTTAATAATCGATGCCAAAATGAGCCATCATGTGCGAATACTCATGGAGATCTATATGAGCAATATCAGGTCTTAGAAGAAAGGTTCAAAGCAGCTCCAGTTACCGTAACCGTGCCACACCCAACAACCGGAAAAGCAACTGAATATACGTTTGGTGAACACACTCTGTTCGGAGCTATGAGATTAATGGCATACAGCACAGAGCAGCTAGCACTGATACCTCTTTTGCTTAGTGAAGCAGTCAAAGAAAACTACAACTTTGCCGCCGCACAAAGCTTACTAATGGAGGCTAATTTTGCTGATCAGTTTGCCACTGGCATGCATAACTCAGTGGTTTGTACCGAAGACGCACCCTTTGTTACGGCAGATAACAAAGCTCAAGCAAAAAACACAATCGTAGGTGAGATGATGTCGGACATGCTGATGAATAGTTGCAGTGTATGGCCCAAAGGCTATATGGATCAGGACTTTCTTGAACCTTTCAGCACAGAGATACCAGTACTGATTTTGTCGGGAGAAACAGATCCTATAACACCACCGGAGAATGGTGAAATAGCTGCCGAACAACTGGGTAACACCAAACACATTGAAGTTCCTGCTCATGGCCACGGTGTTGTCGCAAGAGGCTGTGTTCCAAATCTAGTCGGACTCTTTGTAACAAATGCCTCGTTTGAAATGGTAGATGATACCTGCACTAAACGGGAGCGCCCCTCCCCATTTTTTAATACATTGACAGGGCCAACGCCATGATTGAAGTTCAAAATCTATGTAAGTCTTTCGGTGAAGTTAAGGCGGTCGACAAGGTTAGCTTTACAGCGGAGGATGGAAAAATAACTGGCTTGCTGGGTCCAAACGGCGCTGGAAAATCAACAACTCTCAGAATGCTGTATACAGTATTCAAGCCAGACTCTGGCACCGCCACTGTTGACGGTTTTGATATTCAGAGGGATGCTCTAAAGGTTAAGTCAAGCATTGGAGTCCTAACTCACGGTGCGGGAATTTATGAACGCCTGAGCGCTCGAGAAAACATCCGATATTACGGTCAATTGCATGGGCTTAGCGGCAAAAGCTTAGACGTTCGTATTGATGAGCTTGCTGAGTTGCTCGACATGCAGGACTTTATCGAACGTCGCACTAAAGGCTTTTCGCAAGGCCAAAAGACCAAGGTAGCTTTGGCAAGAGCGTTGATCCACTCACCAAAGAATGTTCTTCTAGACGAGCCAACTAATGGCTTAGATATAATGGCAACCAGAGGCTTACGAGAAGTGATCTCAAGACTCAAGGATGCGGGACATTGTGTGGTCTTTTCGAGTCACATAATGCAAGAGGTCGCGGCTTTGTGTGATGAAATTGTAATAATCGCCAAAGGCGCTATTGCAAGCAAAGGCTCGCCCGAGTTTTTGTTGCAAAGCACTGGCAAAGAGAGTCTGGAAGACGCTTTCGTAAAAGCTGTAGGCTCAGAGGAGGGATTGATTTAATGATGTCTCAAACAATTGATAAAAAGGCTGGTAAGCTGCATGGCTTATGGGTCATCTTCAAAAAAGAAGTTATAGACAATCTACGTGATCGAAGAACCCTCACAACTCTCGGGCTATCGATAATAATTTCTCCGCTATTTATCATTGGCATCCAATGGTTTGCCGAGGAAAAAGTGAAATCGGAGACCGATCCGGTCACTGCAAAAGCATTTGAATTACCGGTGATTGGTGCGGAGCTTGCCCCCAACTTGATGGACTGGCTAGCACAAAATAATATTACCGTGGTTGAGCCTCCATCCGACCCCGAGGCTTCTATAAGGAGTGGTGATCGACGCGTAGTCATGGTGATTGAAGAGAGTTTTGTAGAACGATTTAACTCTTCTAAGCCAGCTGCGGTAAAGTTGATCCATGATAGCTCCATCTCTGGTCTCGAGAAGCTTGGGCTAAGAACTGTGCAGCGTGCTTTGCGCTCATATTCAAGCCAAATCGGTAGTAAACGCTTGCAAGTCAGGGGCGTAGATCCAAATGTGTTGAATGTCATTCAAATCAACCTTTCAGATGTCGCCACACCGGAATCGAAAAATACCCAAATACTGGGCATATTCCCCTATCTAACAATCATGATGATTATGTTCGGAGGAATGTATTTAGCCATTGATTCAACAGCCGGTGAACGAGAAAAAGGTTCGCTCGAATCACTCCTTACATTGCCAGTCGAGCGCAGCCATATATTATTAGCGAAACTACTCGCCACCGCTTTTTTCTCGGCATTGACCTTCTTTTTGACTCTTACTGGGTTGGCGCTCGCGCTCAAGTATGCGCCCGTGGATTCTATCGATATAGCGATTACTCCACAAAGGCTTATCTATGTTTTCATAGCTTGCTCCCCTTTTGTTTTTGTTGGTAGTTCGATGCTCATCTTGGTGGCTTCCTTTACTAAAAGTTACAAGGAGGCTCAGTCTTATCTTGGTTTTATTACCATGCTACCGAGTATGCCTCTCATATTTTTGGCATTTCTATCGCCAGAGCCAAGTACTTCTAATATGTGGGTACCAAGCTTTAGTCAGGCCCTGATTATGATTGAAACTCTGAAAGGGGAACCGATAGCTGGAAGCCTCGTAGTTCTATCTGCGTTTTGCAGCATTGCCATCGCTATTGTTTTGTCATTCATAGCGATGAAGCTTTATCAACGTGAGCGGATCCTTGGCTAATTAACGTCGAGTCGAGTAAAGAAAATTAGGCCCCTCTGCTAAATCCAAAGAGGGGCCGCATAACGCACACCTTACACTACTTTAATCGGCACCCAAATATTACAAAGCTCAATACTACCAGTCGGTTCTATAAACCACTCCTCATTTCGAGTCGTTCTCAACTCGACAAAACGCTTGAACTCTTGCGTGTCAGTTCTCATGACTTTAATGATCTTACCCTTAGGAAGAAAGCTGACAGAGCTTATTGGCACATATTTTGAGGGTTCCAAATAAAAACCTAGGGGCCCTTTACCTCTGGGTAAACTTGATAGATGCTCCATCCCTAACCACACTTTACCCACAAGCGTCACGTTCAGATCTAAGTGCCTTGGTGCGTGGCCTGTAATGGCATAAAGACCGGAGCCATTACCACTATCAGATTCCGTCCCTCTGGAAACCCCAACCATGCCGTAGCAATGACTTAGCCAAGCTTTCTTACCATCACTCGCTGCTGGTAAACCTTGACTGAAGCCGACAAGATCCGCGTAAGCGTCTTTGCTCTCTATCATAGTGAAAGGAATGGAGGTAAGCGGCTCAAAAAACTCCACTTCGAGTTTTTCTACAGCAGAACCAAGCGGTTTTGGCTTTGCATTCGGATTGTTCGTATCGACGTCCGTTGTGTCTCCCCATTGAGCTACATAATTGTCCTGTGAACGTATGACTGATGTTCCATCAAAATACTTTTCGCTCACAAGAGTCCTAATGTTCTCAACATGGTTTGGGGCAAACTTAGATGCTAGCTCAATAACGACCTCACCTTCGGGCAAGGTCATTACTATGGTATTTTCTGGGGATAGTTGTCGCCAGGCACTTTCTGGCAAAGCAGCAACTAATTGCGCAGATGATGTAAAACTGTCTAGCTTCAGCTGATCAGCTTTGGCGCTAGTTCCCAGTGAAACGGACGCAAAAAGAGTGATTAAAAGCTTACTTGACTTCATAAAATCGTCTCCTGAGTTAGTCATAAAAAGGTGTTATGAAGGGTGGCTGTACTGGGTAGTAGTAACTTCTGAATTCAGACATGTCTGGTGAGCCTGCATCTTGCCAAGCCATACGCCAAAGCTGCGCGAGTACGTATGAACCGATGGCCATTCTATCAACCGCGAATTTTTCATATCGATAAGCTATATCTTTTGCTGGCTTTCTCACGGCTCTCTCTCGACTTTCCGAGTCAACAAGACTCTTTTTAATAATCGAAAATCGATCATCCAGTCGCGTAAGTCGCTCTACATTTTTATTGCTATCCACCGTCAGTGCCCACACCAATTTTTGTGGATCTTGCAAAATTTTCTTACGTTCTTTTCGTGTGTAGTCCCTTAACCAAAGCCTCGGACTCAAGCTACGATTCAATACTTTTGAAGGCAATTTAAAAGACAGTTCTGCCACAACAATTGACTCAAAGTAAGAATGTAAGCCTCTATTACCAGTTAGCTGACCATCGTAATTCGCAGTGGTATGGTGGGGATTCGCTAGGTCCGCAACAAAATGAGACATTAGGCCAGCATACATCAAAGCCTGATTTATGTGCCTTGTTTGCAGCTCTAGTGGCTTATTTTCTAATCCACTTAACTCTTGCACCATTAACTTATAAAACTGAAGAACTCTCCAAGGAGCGGTTCCAACATCGGTCGTTTCCATTCCTTTGGACTTACACAAAAACCTAAACTCAGCGAAATCGCGTGGAAAATCATCCCACTTTTCGACTTTTTTTATAACCTTCTCAATATTTATATAGTGAGTAGGGGAGTTCGCCGATTTCGCTTCATCTCCCATATAGTCGGCCCGCCAGACGATGTCGGGCGTATTGGAGAGGTGGCCAAGCATATGGTCTCTCAATAAAAATGGGCGCATCAAGCTAGAGTTATCGTCAGTGTCAACTCGCATTTTTTGTACGGCAACACGAGTAATCAAATCATGCCCTCGTTCTCCCCATGCAAAACAAAGTTGACTATATAGAGATAAGGCCACTACACATGTGGTAATAGAAAAACGCATAATTACAAGAATCCGATATAGGAAGGTTCAATTACTAAGATCATCACTATAGCGATGATAGCAGGATCTCAGCAGTAGATTACAAAGGGCTCACGTGGCAAATCCGTGTCAGCAATTTTTTGTCACTGACTTTTTTGAAACTCGCCAAAGGCTTCAAGCACAACCTCATCGCCAACCAATGGAATAAACTTTTTCATACCAAAGTCAGACCGATTGAAGCTGCCAACTGAAGAAAACCCCAGCGTGTAAGCACCCGTGAGCACATTATTTGCTCCACCGTGGAAAGTAGCGGTCATTTTTATTGGCTTTTGCACGCCCCGCCAATCCAAGTTTAGTGTCAGTAGAATTTGATTATCTTTGAGTCTTTCGACCTTTTGTGTTGAAATTCTAGCTAAGGGAAATTGCGACTGATTAAACCAACTTCTGCCCATCAAGTCGTCTTTTAGATCTTCATCGTTTATGTCAAGAGAGGCAATCTCTACATCCGCTGTCAAATTGATTGATTCAATGTTGCTGGGATCAAAGTCTAATTCAGCGTTCAAAACGTTAAACCTGCCAATATACGTCGATAGGCCCATGTGTTGAATTTTAAAAATTAACGCTGCGTGTGACCTATCTAAACGGTATTGGCCCGATTTTAGTTCCTCAAACTCAGCATTTACTTTTGGAGTTGCTAGAGCTGAAATTAGCGTATTGCAAGAAGAAAGCGTCAACAGAAAAAATACTGAAACCACAATCTTGGTCGATTGATTTATCTTTATCATACGCGATTCATCCTTCTAGAAACAAAATAGGCGGCAACGCCCAAACCAATAGTTGGCAACACAGCCAACAGCTTGATCGGCTGATCTATGGCCGACAAAGTAGCGAATAACACAGTGCTAGTCACAAAAACAGCCGGCGCAAACGGGTACCAGATAGACTGAGGCTTCTCACCCATGCGTAGGTGGCGAACAAATAAGCTGCTCACGGCCAGCGCTAAGCAAAGAGACAAGGTTAAACCCAGATAAGACAATAAACCTCTCAAATCGGATATAACAACTAGCATAACAGCTAAAACAACCTGTAAAACAATAGCAGCTCTAGGCGGTTCCCCAGCTTTAGCTGCAAAAACTCGAGGTAAGGCGCCATCTTCGGCCATTTTTGCATATACCCTTGGACCGGCGAGAACCATCGCTGTTATCGAAGTTAGCAAAGAAACAGCAATCACTAACTCCATACAACGCTTTGCTATGTCTCCACCAAGAAACTGAGCAGATATGGTGGCTATATTCGCCTGACCTGCCGTGAGTGCAGCAGGAACACCAAACATCATTATCGAATTAAGCGCCACACACAGGAACATGGTCGCTAATGTCCCTATAACCATACCCCTCATCACGGTAACCTCTGGTTTCTTCACTTCGCCAGCAACATAAGCAGCGGCATTGAAGCCCGAATAGCTTAATGAAATCCAGACAAGGCTATTTGCAAAAGCAAACAGAGAAAACGAATCACTTTCTACCATGCCATTTATCTGTGGCGTAAGAGCAATTGCTTTCAACCCTCCTAGGGCGATCACAACTATCAGAATAGCGACCATTGCCACGACGATATATTCATGTAACTTTGCACCCGCTTGTACGCGCACCATATGTACAAGACCTGCCAATAGAATTATTGCTAATGCCAAACTATCGTGTGCAATTAGGGCCATCGCCTGTACTTCGGTCAGAGCATCGCGAAGATAACTCTCAAATGCACTTGCTGCAAAAGCAATTGCTCCTGGAAAGCCAGCAAGTAGCGAAATCCACCCGGCAATAAATCCCGCAACAGGGTGAATCGATCTCGACAGAAAGAGATACTCTCCACCTGATTCCGTCAAACGCTGAGATAACATTCCATAAGATAAGGCGCCGCTTAATGCTACTAACCCTGCCACTACCCAGGCCAATATAACCCACTCGGGTCTACCAAGATCCGCTAAAGAAAATCCGGATGTCGTGTAAATTCCAGCACCAACAGCATTCCCAACTACCAGCGCCACTAATGTCCATAGCCCGAACTTATACTGAGTCTCTCGAGCCTGATTGTTCATAGCACTCTTCCAACAAGTTTTTCATATATTCAATACCGAGCTGCTTAACACATCGAATATTCTTCTTTGGGATCATGCTTGTATCCGGATAACTATCTATTGCCCGCTCTAAGCTTTGCTCTCGGAGTAAGTGGAGCATAGGATATGGAGCCCGATTGGTATAATTCTCAATTGCATCAACACTTGTGCTGGCAAATTGATAATCTGGATGAAAACTAGCTAATTGATAGACCCCTGAATAACCAAGCTCTTCAATAAGGTTGTCAGCAAACCCTAAAAATTCGTTGTAATCTAAGAAATGGGCCAAAACATTCGGATGTACCAACAAGGTGGTTTCAATATTTTTATTTTCATCCAATCTGACCATCTCTGCGGCCAAGTCCTCAAGTAAATCGACCGGGTCTGAAGACTGCGTTACCTCGATCCTAACCTTTTTAGCGACCCACTCTCGTTTAGCAAATGGGCATAAATTCAAACCAATGACTATACTTTCTACCCATCTCGAGACAGCAAGTAATACTCCCTCATTCATTCTCTGAGGCATTAAACTTTGAATTTAGTCGGTCCAGCTTATCCTGCGCTTGCTTGAAATCAGGGTCTTCTTGTAAAGACGCTTGGTAATTTGACTTTGCGCTATCGAGGTCACCTTTATATTCGAATGCCAGCCCACGATTTAAGAATGTGATTGACTTTTTATCCGTGCCATATTCAAGAGCACTGCCATAATCAGAGATCGCGCGATCAAATTGTTCAACCGCGAACCATAGGTTGCCCCTGTTTATATAGGCCTCGGCTAATTCAGCATCGATTTTGAGGGCTCGGTCATAGTCCTTATAGGCTTGACTATAATTTTGCATTGCCATATGCAAAACGCCACGATTAGAGTAGGAAGCAGCTAACTCCTTTTTTAAAACGGCCCCGTCAGCAATAGCCCGATTACACACATCAAGATCAGTACGATTGGCGCTCTGTTGAAGCGTTGCTTGCTGCGAGCGAATGTAGCAATCGTGCACTAACGAAGAGCGACCGATCACGGTAGCATTTTGCTCCAAAGAATAAGAAGTAGATGGAATAATAGAAGCGAAAAAGCAGGTGACAATCTTGGGCCATCTGTACCTGATTTTGAGAGTTGAACCAGACTGTCTACCAATCATACACGCCTCCGCCGGGCTGCTATTTTGTGTTCACTATGCTAAACGACGTAACGACTCCAAAGGCGGCACCGTAATTATTTCTCTGCTGCGCAATAGACCTAAAGCGGTAATAAGTATTACACCAGAAGCTATACCTATGAGCCAGAGAGATGGATGCCATTGAGCGGTTAGCTCAAAAACTCGAGTCTGAACAAAGTACAATACTACTTCTGCCCCCACGCTGGCAATCAATCCTGACACAAAACCTAATGCAGCATACTCTACGGTCAGAGCACCGAGAATTACCTTCTTAGAGCTACCCAAGGTGCGGAGAATGGCATTCTCTCTGAGTCGCTCATCATACGAAACACCGATAGAAGCGAATAAAACCAAAGCGCCGCATGCCAACACCAACAACAGAATCATCTCCAAACCTTGAGTCACGCGATTGATAACATCGCGAATTCTGGCAACGACATCGCTTAGCTGCAAGACTATCGCGGTAGGATATTGTTGAATCATTTGGCTTACGAATGGAGCCTGCTGAGTTAAATCTGCACCCTCGGGTCTGACTAAATCTCCTGCCTTTACTGCCGTGACCCAATTTGGCGAATAGCGATCTAACACTCCTGGATAAAAAATGATATAAAAATTAGGGTTCATACTTTGCCAGCTGACCGTCCGTAAACTCGCCAGCCTAGACGTGAATGTAAGGCCACCAATGCTAAAAGTGACTTCATCGCCAATGTTCAGATCAATCTCGGCAGCAACTTCATGCTCCATTGAAAACTCGCTTGTTGCTGGCGGCGACTGCCACCATTGACCTGCGACAATCGTGTTCGAATCTGGCAGAACGGCTGTTTGGGTAAGATTAACTTCACGACTTAGCCCTCCTGATCGACCCAAACGCTCCCTTGACAGCTTTTCTCCATTTATTTCCACCAAACGTCCACGAACCATTGGGTACCAATCCGTAGTTTCCAAGTTCTGGTCATCTAATATCTTTCGAACGCCAGCCACTTCGCTGTTAGCTACATTGAAGAGAAAATGGCTCGGAGTATCGTCTGGTAATTGGTCTTCCCATTGCGAAATTAAACTTGTTCGCATACCAGTTACAATCAACAACAGCATCAAAGTGGTGGCAAATCCAACCAGTTGCACCAATGTTTGTCCACGTCGGCGCCATAGATTGGCAAGTCCGAGTCTGATATAACTACCTTGCCATTCACCTAAGCCTTTAACCAAACGGAGTATTTGTAACGCCACCAGAGCGCAAACGCCAAATAGTAAAAACAAAGCACCTAAAAATAGCAAGGCCGTCAAAATGCTTCCACTATACCAAGTAGTTAACGCGAACAATGCTGATACCCCAACAAGCAAACGTCTGCCTTGGCTGACGAGCGATGAAGGCAGATCTCTGCGTAAAACCTTTAGCGGGGCAATCGAAGGCAAATGCCACAACGCAGGCAGTGCAAACCCAAGGACGCAAACCATTCCAGTGATCGAGGCTACCAGCCAGGGACGAAAGCTCGGACCTGGCAATTCGACGTTCAAAAAGCCCTTAGCCAACTCGAGTAAAAAACTGTGGATTAACCAGCCTATTAGCATACCGATCGAAGTTGCTGATAAAGCGATGACTAAAAGACGTATAAATTGACTTCGACGCACCGAACCACTTGATTGACCCCAGGCTTTCATTAATGCCACTTGATCCGTCAACCTACCTGCGTAACGGTGGCTAGCTAAGGCCATAGCCAGACCGGCGAGCAAAACACCTATTGTCCCGCTGAGTAGTAAGAAAGACCTGCCGCGAGAGAATGCTTCTCCTAGTTGCTCTTCTGCGCCCTCTGGCGTTACCAGTCTGAAGTGTTGAGTCGCATTTTCAGCTTTGTTTGCTTCTGAGTTTTGCTCGTACCACTCTTTGTACCTCGTGATATTTTCTTCACTACCTCGCATCAACAGCCGGTAAGTTGCTCTACTCCCTGGCCGAATTAGTTTAGACGCGGGCAAATCCTCATCGGCAATCATGACTCGCGCTCCGGCTCCACCAAAGCCAGTGCCTCGGTCTGGTTCATTGATGATGATACGGGTTACTTCGAGATTTAAGTATCCCACCTCGATGGAATCTCCCAACCCAATATCCAGTAGATTAAGCAGTCTAGGCTCCACCCAAGCCTCACCACTAGCTGGCCCCTGAGTCCGACGATCAATCTTAGCTCCCGTGACACTGTCAGACAGCTCAATCTCTCCACGCAATGGGTATTCTTTACCAACGGCTTTT